>WFSD01000162.1 GCA_015486235.1 Anaerolineae bacterium | reverse complement strand
TCGGAGTACTTGAGCCAAAGGCAATACCCTTCGAGGGGCTTCACTTCTACCGGCTTTGGGGGCAATTGGCCTCTCTTCATCTCCTTTCCTCCATACCCTGGCAACCCCAGGAGTATCTCACCCAATCACAATTTTACCGTGCTTTGTCTTCGTATGCTATTCGATTTCCACCCTGTAAAGACAAGATACAATCCCCTGTGCTTTCCTGTGCCTACGCAGCACGTCAAGCCAAATCTTAACCTGCCATCGCCGTTAGCACCCGCTTCGCTTTTTCCGGCAACTCCACAGGCACGAACCTGGATGCCGGATACAGATACCCGTCGGGCTCCGAGAGGTCTTCGTCTACGATGCGAAGCATGTGGCGTGACCCGGCCTCTGGATCCGGCAGTCTGCGGTACACCTTGCCAACAATCAGGCTTGCCGGGGTGCTTTTGTTGTCAATGCAAATGAGGAATTCGCTCATTCAACACCCTCAGCTCAAGCATATCGAACGGCCAACTCCCGGAACCTGGGGAAAATGTCCTCAGGCTTCTTCCCCGTTATCCGTCGGCCTTCAATCCTCTTGCTATGCCATCCAGAGCCCTACCTCTCAGAAGGATGCCCCAGTCACTCGACGCGCAAGCCATCCTTCTCAAACTTCTATCCCATAATCTGGCAGAATGCTCTTGATTTGTTTCTCCAATATCGGGATGTCTTCCACCGCCGTCGTCCACACCAGGTCTACGTCGACACCCATGTAATCGTGGATCAACTTGTCCCGCATCCCCGCTATATCTTTCCACAAAACCTCCGGGTATCGTGTCCGAAGATCCAGAGATAAATGCCGCGTCGCCTCTCCTATGACCTCCAACTGGCGGATCACTCCATCCTGCACTAACTCGTCCCTCTCAAAGCGTTCCCGGCTGACACCGGCCAGATAACGCCCAATCCGTTCTGCGGCATCCAAAATGTGCCGCAAGTAAACCGTATCTTCATGCGCCTTCATAAACCACCTGACTTGCAGCTATGACCTGGGCTCTAATATACGGGCTCAAGGCTCTTTCCGTCACCAGGTCCACTCGAACCCCCAATACCTCACTCAGTTCACGCTCCAATCGTATCAAATGGAGCAAACTTACCTGCCGAGAAAAGCGCACCAACAAGTCGATATCGCTCCCCTCCTTCCCCTCCCCCCGGACGACTGAGCCGAACGCCTGCAACGAGCGCACACCATACTTGCGACACAGAGCGCGAATCTGCTCTTGGTGAGCCATCAACAGATCTAGTGAAGGAGCGTCCTGGGTGTGCATCCTGTTCATAGTATTTTTATTGTACAAGAAACTTACTTGCCATGCAAAGCGCGTTGCCTGACGGGAATTCGAAGCAAATCAAGGCCCGGAAACGTCCCTGAGAGCCCTCACACTCGATACAGAGCTTGTGCTGTAGCTTGCCAGGGGTTAACGAAGCCTCCCGAAAGGCAGGTTAATTCCTGGAGGCCCAGAGGGCCCCCAGGAATCACTTCGTTTTCCCCTGACAGGGAGTTCGGAGCAAATCCAGGAGCCCCCTAGACCGTTGCCAGTACCATCATCAACCCCAATGCAATGGCGACTCGTGCTTTTCCCCAAGTGCATCGAAAAGCTCCTGGAACGGCTCCAGAACTCTGAAAAGCCCTGTCCCGCACTCTGATCCCACACCCCTGTCTTTCGGTGCCGAAAGTCACGGCCTCACCTCGAACGCCAGCCCGCCGGTGCGGCCGAACACCTCCGGGAAGTACATCTCTGACGCCACCGTCGGGGCGACCAGGTATCTGCCGGGCAAGGCAGCCCGTACCTGGTAGTGGAACTCGTAGGTTCCGGCGCGCATCCACCTGGAGAATAGCGAGACCCGCTCGTCGTGCATCTCCACGTGCTGCGGAACCCAGAACCACCACGGCGATTTCTCCCGCTCCACCGAAGGGCCCGCCGCCCGCCGCGTCGTCGTCTCCAGCTCCAGGTTCATCGGCTCCGTGCCCGCGGGGATCGGGTCTTCCACCATCACGAAGTGCATCGTGTGGGGCAGGACGAGGGTGATCTTCACGTCGATGATGTCCCCCACGTGAGCCTCGGAGATCGGCTTCTTCGGGTCGGAAGCCAGCGTGTACGTCCGTGCGACGAAGAACCCACGGTTCAGCGGCTCGATGCCGTCCACCGGCCGGAACGCCCGCAAGTCCATCGTGTAGTACAGCCTGCCGGTGTCCTTCCCGTCGTTCCCCGGCCCGCGGGAGAAAACCAGGACGTTCTGCTCCAGAAGGTCGCTAACCGCTTTCCGGAGTTCGAACTCCTCCCGCACGTCCTTCTCCGTCACCTGACGCTGCCACCACCCCTTGCCGTTGAGGGAGACCGACGCGTCGTAGCCAGGGTGCAGCTCGCCGCTGGATTCCAGCCAGTCGCTCAGGGCAATGAGCGACCACGCCGTCTCCTGTGTGGTTGCCCAATGCCCGTCCTTGCGCGCGGACATCAGCCATCGCACCACCATCGGTATCCGGCGGTCGTCCCCCGCCAGCCTGATCAGCGCGTCCAGCACCACGGCGGTGGTTCTGGTGTCGCTGTTCATCGTCCACCAGTCGGGGGACTCCTCCTCCCAGCTCATGCCGGTGGCGCTGACGAATGCACCGCTGTCCAGATCGCTCAGGAGCGCTTTCACATCCTCGTCGGGGCCGCCGAGGCTATCCAGAGCCATCGCCAGGAGCGCTTTGCTCTCGTAGTTCAGGCGCTGGCGTTCCTGGAACAGGTTGACGGCCCGGTTCACCCCGACGACGCTCTCGTCCCCTGTGACGCGGGCGGCTTCGCTGAGAACGAAGATGTAGAACGCCTGCCTGTGGAACTCGTAGTCGAACCGAAGGTCGCTGGCGGATTTCAACTGCGATTTCACGTAGCCCTCTGCCCCGCTCATCACCTCGTCCGACACGTCGAACCCGTTTTCTTTCGCCGC
>WFSD01000161.1 GCA_015486235.1 Anaerolineae bacterium | reverse complement strand
GTGCTCGCCGATGCTTCCGGCAGCCGTGATGTGATATTGATAGCCACCGGTTCCGAGGTAAGCCTGGCGCTACGGGCAAAGGATGCTTTGGCGAAAGAGAAGATCGCCACGCGTGTGGTATCTATGCCGAGCTGGGAGCTTTTCGCCGCACAGCCGAAGGAATATCGGGAGAGAATCCTGCCTGGCAGAGTTCGAGCGCGGGTCGCCATCGAGGCCGCGGCTCCGATTGGTTGGGAGCGCTGGGTGGGCGACGCAGGCCGTGTAATCGGGCTGGACCGGTTCGGCGCTTCTGCGCCAGGCAAAATCGCCATGGAACGCCTGGGCTTCAATGTGGAGAACGTGTTGAAGACGGTACACTCCGTCCTTAGCAATGTCAGCCTCTAGCCCGTCGAAACGAAGTGACATTCCCGACTGTTGAGGTGGAGCGGCTCTCGGCCCTCACCTACCCCAACCCCTCCCTCTCCCACCAGTGGGCGAGGGAGGGGCCGTCGGATGGACGGTTCAAGCGAATTTCGCTTTCTCACCGGCAGAAGCAGCCTCGGAGGTGTCGTGGCGAAGCGGACTAACAGTCCGCTCTACAAAACTTGCTGCCAGTGGTGGCGCTTGCGACGGTGGAAACGGCTCAAGAGTGCCATCCCGACGCGATTCGCCGATTGTCCACATTGCAACTTGGCCTGTGGCGCCCCTCTTCTTGTCCGGGCGAACTCATCACACTGCTTTTGAGCGCTACCGATTCATCCATTCGGTGCTGCAGATGCTAACACAACTAACACAATATTCTTGTCAGGGTAGCTGGGGTTTCCGAACGCTCTCAATTCAAACTACTCCGCCACGACCGCGTTCCGGTAAAGGCGTACATTCTTCACTCTGCCGTCGGGCCAGAGACGAACGGCGACGAAATCTATCCGCCAGGGCCCTTCCCACCTCTGTTGTTGCACGTACATCTGCCCCAGCAGCAGGAGTTTTCTCTTCTTCGTCGGCCCAACCGACTCCTCCGGTGTCCCCAGCCGCTCGCCTCGCCTGGTGCGGACTTCCACCAGCGCCAACGTGCCTCCGTCCATCGCCACGATGTCTATCTCGCCGTAGCGGGAGAGGTGGACATTGCGTTCCAGGATCCGGTATCCCAGCGCTTCCAGGTGCCGGGCCGCGGCGTCTTCACCTGCTGCGCCGAGCCTCTGCCTCCCCGTTGTCATGGATTCGCCTCTCACACGTGGAACCGGATGTGAACGATGTCGCCATCCTGAACCACGTACTCCTTCCCCTCCAGCCGGAGCAGGCCTTTCTTCCGGGCTTCCGCCATGGAACCGTCGCATGACATCAGGTCGTCGTAGGAGATCACCTCAGCCCGGATGAAGCCACGGGCCAGATCGGTGTGGATGGCAGCGGCGGCTTCTACTGCCGTAGCTCCCTCCCGGATCGTCCACGCGCGCACCTCATCCTCCCCCACGGTGAAGAAAGATTGCAAACCCAGAAGTCCGTAGGATCGACGGATCACCCGGTTCAACCCTGGCTCCTGTATGCCGAATGCGTCCAGGAACTCCGCTGCCTCCTCCGGTTCCATTTGGGCCAGCTCCATTTCCACTTTCCCCTGGAGCACCATCACGGAGGTCTCCGGCTGCCGGTTCAGCGCTTCCAGTTCGGGAAGGAGCTGGTACCCATCTTCACCGGCATTGACCACCACCAGCAGGGGCTTCAGGGTCAGCAGGCCAAAAGCCCGGAGAAGCTTTTCCTCCTCCAGGGTCAAATCGATCCCACGCAGCGGCTTTTCCTCTTCCAGGACGCTCTGGAGCTGCTCCAGGAGATCGTGTTCCTCTTTGTAAGCAGCACGTTCTTTTGGATCGCCTCCCTTTTTCAGACGCTCCTCCACCCGTTTCAGCCGGTTCTCCACCAGCGCCATGTCCGAAAGGAGAAATTCCGTCTGGACGATCTCCACGTCGCGCACGGGGTCGATGCTCCCCTCCGGATGGGGAACCAGGTTGTCCTTGAAGGCCCTGACCACCAGGAGGAGTGCATCGTTCTGGCTCATCCGGTTGAGAAGTTGGCCGCTCACGCCGCCGCTGGAACCGATCCCTTTGGCGACTCCTCCGATGTCGTTGTATTGCACTTTGGCGTAGATAGTGCGTTTCGGTTTGAATATCTCGGAAAGCCTATCCACCCTGGAATCGGGCACATTCACCACCGCCGTGTGGACTTCCATGGCACCCGATGCATATGCAGTGGTCTCCGCCTCACCCCTGGTGAGAGCATTGAATATGGTGGTCTTGCCGCTGTTGGGCAGGCCGACAATCCCTATCTGCATTATTCCATCCCTCCATGAACCCTTCTGTCCAGCACCAATGCCATCGCGCCCATCAGGCCGGCATCATCGCCCAGCGATGCCCGGACGATGTCCAGACCCTCCAGGTACGGTGCCTGCGCCCGGCTCCGGATGGTCTCCCACATGGTGTCGGCGAACAAGTCCCAGGACTTGGTCACGCTGCCGCCCAGGATGATGCGGCTGGGGTTGAACAGGTGCAGCAGATTGACGATGCCCACGCCCAGATAAAACCCAGCCTCCTGCATCACTTCCATGGCAACAGCATCCCCATTCCTGGCGGCCTCAGCCACATCGCGCCCAGTGATAGCGTCCAGCTTGGCGAGGGGGGTCTCACGTGCGGTTCCGACCATCTCCCTGGCGCGGCGGGCTATGGCAGTGCCGGACGCGTAAGCTTCCACGCAACCGATATTTCCGCAGTTGCACCTCACCCCGTGGGCCTCCAGTGTCTGATGTCCAACCTCGGCGGCCAGGCCACGGCTCCCCAGGAGAAGCCTCCCGCCGGAGATGATGCCTCCGCCAATGCCTGTGCTGACAGTAATGTAGATCATGTCATCCACACCTTTGCCGGCCCCGAAAGCGTGCTCGCCCAATGCCGCCAGATTGGCATCGTTCCCCAGGAACGCGGGCACGCCGAGCATCCTGCCGATTTCGTCGGCCAGGGGCACGTTACGCCAGCCTGGGAGGTTCGGCGCTTCCCGCACAATCCCTTTCCAGGGGTCCAGCGGACCGGGGGCGGCGATCCCGGCAGCCGCTATCTCTGCGAGGGGGGTATCTCCTGTCACGTGGCGCATCTGGGTCGCCAGCCGGGATATCACGCTGCGAGGGCCTTCATCGGCCATGGTGGGCACTACTGTACGTCGGACTATACCGTCCTCGGCGGAGCAAAGGGCCACGCGTATCTGGGTTCCGCCGAGGTCAGCACACAAAATGTACTGCTTTTCCCTGTCATCCATGTCACGCTCCTTGCAGGAAAACGTTTGCTGGTCTCCTCCAAGAGTATAGCACGGCAAGCAGAGCGTCGGCAATCGCGGAAGTAGTGACTTGTTGGAACCTATGAAGCAGGGGCGCAGCACGCTGCGCCCGTGCCGTTGGCAGCCCGACAGTTTACCCTACGGCCGGCCCAAGGGCGCTTTGCCTTACTTGCCCGATGTGTGGGAACGTTGCTTCTCGAACATGAATCTTATTGCTTCCTGGAGCGCTACATTGAAGGCAAAAATGTCTTCTTCAAAGATCATAATCCTGTGCCGTTCGAAAGAATCTCCCTTGTTTCTGGATTCGCTGATTTTCAGATACTTTGCGCCTTCTGAAGACTCTTTCACGTCGAAGAAATAGGTACGGCTGCCCGCCGAAACCTTCCTCGTGAGCAGATCACCGGTAGTGCCCATTTGTTTCTCCTTGTGAACTCGATACTCGCAGCCTTGTTCTCATTTCTCCACAAGCGGCATCCAGAACCGATGACGGGGCACACGGGTCGGCGTGGGCATGGGGGTCTCCGTGGGGATCGCTGTCGGCGTCAGAGTTGGGGTCGGCGTGTGGATGGGCCCCGCCAACGTCAGGACGCCAAAGGTCGTCAGCGACGGGTCTGTGGTCTCGTCTCCGGTCCAGACCAGGTAGTCGTCCCAGTTGCCGCCGTCATCGTCGTCGTGGTACCCGAACGTGAACCCGAAGTGCTTGCCGATGGAGACACTCCCAGCGTGGAGGCTGGAAACCGGCACCGCAATCTCCGCCACCCAGCCGCCGGGGACGGTTCCGGTCACCGCCTGGATGGGGGGAGGGGGCGCGGTCTGACCGTAATCCCCGGTGCGCCCGTCCACCGTGACATCGAACTGGTGGTCGTCAGCGTACCAGCCAAGGAAATCGTCCAGGCCATCTAACCCAAGCTCTAGCTCATCGTCCTGCCAGATGTCGGTGCTGTCCGCTACCAGGGAATCGTCGCTGAACTCCGCCGCGAAGTAGAGCCGCCTGGTATCCCACATGCTCCGCAAGACGATTTTCGCGTCGGACGATGACGGGTGATCTCCGGGCGGGAAGAC
>WFSD01000160.1 GCA_015486235.1 Anaerolineae bacterium | reverse complement strand
TTCCATTCCTTCCTCTGAAGAGAGACTGAACATGCGAGAAGGCCGTCATCTGGTTGGTGGTGGCCCCTTCTCACTTGGTAGCGACATGCTGACTTGGCAGAGATACTCTGACCGGCTCCCCCTCTTGGCTGTGCAGCACGAGATTGCCCTCGGCTACGTCCAGTTCCACTATGTCCCCGGGCTGGATTTCGTACCTCAGGAGCTGCTGAGAAAGAGGGCTCTCTACGTGTTTCTGGATCACTCTACGCAATGGTCTGGCGCCAAACTGGGGGACGTATCCCTTCTCGGCAAGCCACTGGCGCGCAGTGTCAGTCCATCGAAGGGCGATTCCTTGCTCTTCCATCCGCTCATCCAGTTTGCCGAGCTGCAGGTCTACTATCTTGAGCATCATCTCGCGGCTTAGCGGTTTGAACACAATGACTTCATCTATCCGGTTCAGGAACTCAGGACGGAATGTCTTCTTGAGGTCCTGGAGGATGGCATGGCGGGCAGCTTCGAATTTCTCCCCGTTTTCCTCTCTCTGCAAGAACCCGAGGCTGCGGACATCTCCGAAATGGCGAGTTCCGATGTTGGATGTCATGATCAGCACCGTGTTTCTGAAATCCACCGTGCGCCCCTGGCCGTCGGTGAGTCTGCCGTCGTCGAGCACTTGCAACAGAGCGTTCCAAACCTCAGGGTGCGCCTTTTCCACCTCATCGAAGAGTATGACCCGGTATGGCCTGCGGCGAACCGCTTCGCTTAGCTGGCCTCCCCGTTCGTATCCAATGTACCCAGGCGGCGCCCCCAGCAGCCTGGAGACGGTGTGCCGCTCCTGGTACTCGCTCATGTCCACCCGCAGCAGCGCATCCTCGTCGTCAAAGAGGAACTCAGCCAGCGCTTTTGCAAGCTCCGTTTTGCCAACGCCGGACGATCCAAGGAAGATAAAGGAGCCGATCGGCCTGCGCGGGTCCCGGAGGCCAGAACGCGCGCGCCGCAGGGCATCCGCCAGGGCGGATATCGCCTCTTCCTGCCCTACCACCCGTCTTGCCAGTGCTTCCTCAGCCCGGAGAAGCCGATCGGCTTCGCTCTCCAACATGGTCGAGACAGGGATCCCAGTCCAACTGGCTACCACTTCCGCTATCAGTTGATCGTCTACCTGCCGGAGGTCTTCTTGTTTTTCTTTCCACTCCTCATAAGCGATCTTGTACTCCTCTTCCATCTGAATCTTTTCCATCTTATACCTGGCGTAAGCCTCGTAGTCGCCGCGTTCCCAGCTTTTCTCCTCGAGCGCTTTGAGATTTTCCAGTTTTGACTTCTTCCGGCGGAGGTCTGGAGAGAGAGTTCGTATCTGCACATGTCTTCGAGCGGCGGCTTCATCTATAAGGTCTATCGCCTTGTCAGGAAGTCTACGGTCGCTGACATACCGGTGGGAAAGCCTGGCCGCAGCCACCAGCGCGGCATCGGTGTAGACAACCCCATGATGTTCCTCGTACCTGCTCCTTATGCCACGCAGGATGGCTATGGTTTCATCCACGGAGGGTTCGCGTATCCAAATCGGGGCAAACCGGCGCTCCAGAGCACTATCCCGCTCTATCTGCTGACGGTATTCATCCGGTGTCGTGGATCCGATGCATCGCAGTTCGCCGCGGGCGAGGGCAGGCTTCAGTATGTTGGCGGCATCCAGAGCTCCGGCAGCGGCACCTGCTCCCACTACCGTATGGATTTCGTCGATGAAAAGGATCACATCCCCGTTAGACTGCTGCACTTCCTCAATGACGCCTTTTAGGCGCTCCTCGAATTCGCCACGAAATCGGGTGCCTGCCAGCAGCGCCGCAAGGTCGAGCGCCACCACTCTTTTGCCAATGAGGGTCTCCGGAACCTCTTCTTGCACTATCCGCTGTGCCAATCCCTCGACTATGGCGGTCTTGCCAACGCCGGCCTCACCGATGAGGACAGGGTTGTTTTTCATCCTCCGGCTCAGAACCTGGACGACCCGCATAATCTCTGATTCCCGGCCTATCACCGGATCGAGTTTCCCCTTAGCTGCCATCAGCGTGATGTCTCGGCTAAAACGCTCCAGCATCCTGTAGCGTGATTCTGCTTTGGGATCGGTTACTCTCCGTCCTTTGCGCATGGATTTGATCGCACGGTAGAGAGCGCCTTTTTCCACGTTGTACTGCTGGAGTATCCCTGCCAGCCTGGTGTGGCGCTCGTCGGATATGGCAAGTAGCAGGTGTTCTGTAGAGATGAACTCGTCCTGGAGCTGCTGTGCTTCGCCTCCGGCCAGGTCTATTATTCGTTTCAGCCGCTGTGTGATGAAGACCTGCCCCGTGGGGGATACGACGTATCCGGGGAAAGCAGAGCGCTGCCTGCTTTCCAGCAGCTGCACAACCTCTTGATGGAGACTATCGACAGGGACACCTATATCTCCCAGCAAAAAAGGCACAACCCCCTGGGG
This sequence comes from Anaerolineae bacterium, assembly GCA_015486235.1. Taxonomy (GTDB): domain Bacteria; phylum Chloroflexota; class Anaerolineae; order S016-19; family S016-19; genus S016-19. The sequence goes on along the minus strand of WFSD01000160.1, from coordinate 2,568 downwards.
TTGCTCCAGCAACGCCAGGAGGAAGTGCTCCACATCTACCTGTGAGTGGTGATAGCGCTGCAAAATTTCGTAAGCGCGCATCGCCGCTTCCTTAGCTCGTTCTGTAAACTTATCGAACTGCATCATTTTATCTTATTCGGACCCTTCTGTATTCTGCCCAGATGTGATATGTTGCAAGGGAACGACGCCTAATATCTCAACAATGCTCCTATGTATCCGTGCTCGTCAAGGGCAGAGCCAGGAGGCATGACCACCACCCTGGAACCCTGTTCGAACGCCGTCCTTACTAAGGCATGTGCTCCTTCTGGTACCTGTATCATTTCTCCCTGGCAGATAGGGCATTTGTCCACGGCCACATCGCTGAGATAGCCACATTTCCGACATCGCCAAATGGGAGAGTCGAAAGCCTCTCCCAGAAGCAAATAATACACCCTCCCTTCCTGAAGCGCAACCAGGGTTGCCGGAAGGCCAAAGACACCGGGACCTCCTCCGGCGGCTTTCTCTACCACCTCCTGGGCCATTTGCATTTTTTCCGACCTGCTAGCCTCAGCTGCCAGATTCAGGGCTTTTTCCTCTACCTCGGCGACAGATGTCTCGGGCGGCAGGTTCATACGCCCGATGATTGCATCTCTCACCGAATTGGGGAGCAGACTTTCCAGTGCTGCTACGTTTTCTTCGGTACCGCTGAGGATCAATTTTCGGAAAGTGTCTTTGGCGTAATGTTGGGAGATCATTTCGGCTATCTCTTTCATATTCTGCATTGCCATTGCATCCACATGACGCTGATATCTGGCTGCAGCCCACCCTCCTTGCTTATGTCGTTTGACCTCCTCTCCCAGCATACCATCCGTTGCCACAGCACCTTCCAGGTAGAAGACAAGCAGCTTGGCTCCTTCCCGGTCGAAGCTGAGCACGCCCAGCATGTCGTAGGTGTCTTTGAGATTCATGAGAGTGCTCACGTAGGGGGTATGTCCAGAATAAACCGCATCTTCTACAGGCAATTGGAGGTGCACAACTTCCCACAGGTCTTTCCCCTGGCACGAAAAACAGGCAAGACTACGGGCTTTCCAATCAAATTCGTAGAAAATATACTGTTCTATCCGTTCCCTGTCGTCTTTCGAGATATGCCCTTCTACGGAATCCAGAAGCTTTCTCAAAACCAATTTGTACTCATCGGTAGTACGCGATTTGGGGTCCACATTTAGATAGAGGCTCACAACAGGCGGTTTTTCACTGGTGAAGGATACCAGCGTTTTCAAAGTATCTTCCAGTCCCATTGAACCTTCCTCCCTATTTTATCCCGCCATCCGGGGCAGAAGCAAAAAGCTTCTGCCGGTGCGGGGAATTGATTGTTAAAGGCCTTGACAAGAGCAGGGAAACGTTACCACGGATCGCAGAAGTTACTCGTAAACTACAGCAAATATTCCACGGATGCCACTTCAGATAGAAAAATGAGTTCTTGTCTGACCAGAGCGATTATCTCATTCAAATCATAGCACTCCGAAAGGAGGTTGTCAAGTGGTTTTTTCGTGAGGGAATTCGAAGCAAATCGAAAGCACGAAACCATTTCACGGGCATTCTCGACGCTTCTGAAGCGATCCGCTACTTGCCGTTGGGGTTGACGTAGAGCGATAACGGTTCTGGGGATTCCTGGGGGCCCTACGGGCCCCCAGGAATTACTTCGTTTTCCCCTGCTCACGCTCAAGCACCCAACACCTTGGGTTGTTCGTATAACCGAGGTACTCGTAATATGAGTTGGCTGCCGGGGCAGCAATCAGTATCAACTTACATTTCGGCCCTAATTGCTCTTGAGTAATTGCTTGTAACTTTTTCCCAACACCCATGCCTTGATAGTCTTTATCAACTGCGAGGTCTGAAAGATAGCAGGCATAATGGAAATCCGTCATTGAACGAGCAATACCAATGAGTTTCTCACCATCCCAAGCTGAAACCATCAAATTGCTATTTTTGACCATCCCCTCCATGCACTCCCGATCGTCAATAGGGCGGCGCTCTCCAAGGGTGGATTTACGCAACAACTCAATAAATTGATCGGCAGACACCGGAGCGTTGATCTTGTATTCGATATCCATTTTTTTCCTTTGGAAGCTAGCGGGGCATAACCAGCCCGCCGTCTCTGGCTTTCCGAGATTGTTTTACCAGAACCTGAATTCGGACTTTTCGCTGATTTTGCAGATGAGTTCCTGGAAAAGCATTGCCCTCCGCCGCTGCATCGTCATTCCAAACCGAGGCGGTAAGGCTGGCACTGCCAAACCATCCGACAAGGGTCTGTGTTTTTATCATCCACCGGATGAATCCAGCTCTCGAGGCGGGCTGACGCCATGAAACAGGGGCCAGGGGCCAGGGTACAGCGGAAGGCTTCCCGGAGCGGCGGGACGTTCTTCACACCCTAGCCCCTGTTCCCCAATCCCTTGCTGTCTGGCGTCTCAAGTGCCGAATTCATTGGTAGCGTTCAAAAGTAGTGGGATAAGTTCGTCTGGGCAAGGAGGCTGGGATTGCCTTTTGACCTCTCCTATCACCCCGGCCGCCTGCGGCGGCCTGCCCTAC
>WFSD01000159.1 GCA_015486235.1 Anaerolineae bacterium | reverse complement strand
TCCACCGGAACACGCTACGCCAGCGTCTGGACAGAGCATCGGAGCTCATGGGAATAGACCTGCATTCGCCACGGGACCTGTTTGAGATACACATTGCCATAAAAGCATTCGCACTTTACGCCTCCAAAGAGCGCAAAAGATGCACATCGCAGGACGATTCGACACCTGCCCTCGCACAAAAATAGTGCGTTCTATCACAATGTGCAATCTGCACATATATAACCTTCCAATTTATGTCTTCTAATGCCATTTACAAAGCCGAATCCTCCTGCTATACTTGCTAGCATGGATCTGGCGGATCTGCAGTGGGGCTGGCTTTCGGATGGGCGGAAGCGGAATGTTGACAGTCAAAAACACTTTCTCCCTGGACTTTTGACAAAGTGGACGTGGGGCTTTCTGGAGCTTCACGCCTGGTACATGATTGGAAAGAATGAGTATACCTTGTGATCAGGCTTTGCAAGGTATGCCATCCCCTTTCCTGCCCTCGAGGCGAGAAGCTATGACTGGCAGGGCAGCCCATTTGTCAAAAGTTCAACTCCCCTCTATGGCCTCATGATTCCGCACTAACACCGCTCTTCAGGCTCGGTCAACATTCCTGAGGGGGCGTTTTTGTGTAACGGGAGGGATAACGTAGCTCATGGCTGCATCGAACACAGAGGATACGGAGCGGGACATGGAGTGGGTGGTGGGGCGTTTGAAGCAAATACAAACGGGCTATCCACAGGTATTGCAGGACGTGCAACAAGAGGGAGAGAGTGTTAGATTGAGCTTTTACCTCGAGGACATTTCTATGGACGCTTTGAGCTCTCTAAGAGCTGCAGGCGTGGACGCATGGGGGGGCAGGAAGCACCTTCGTCATCTCCACATCGCCCTGCCCTCCATGCTTCCGAAAGACCGCGGGGAGCAGATACTACGGGACTTCGGTCGATTTCTGGAAAAAACTGCGTCGGGAATGCTGGTGCTGTCAGATGAAGAGACCCTTAGGGGGCAGAAAGGGGGTGATGAGAGATCAGGAAATTAGCGTGTCAGGCAGAATGGTGGTAGATGGACAGGTTTTCTGAGATTGAGAATACAATATCAGGAGGGGGAAATGAAATCTCGCAGATGGTTCGTGTTAGTCGTCTTGTTGGTGTTGGCGTCTATGGTGGTGACCAGCTGTGCCAAGCCAACTGCTGCTCCTACTCAGGTTCCTACGAAAGCGCCTGCTGCTACGAAAGCGCCCGCTGCTCCTACGAAAGCGCCGGCACCGAAACCGGCGAAAGTCGTTCGCATAGGTGCTCTCTATCCACTGACCGGCAAGCTCGCCAAGCTCGGAGCAGAGAACAGGAACGGTCTTCAGCTAGCCATAGACGAAATCAACAAAGCTGGCGGCATCAAATCCATGGGAGGCGCCAAGATAGAAATAGTGTGGGGCGACTCTCAGGGCAAGCCGGACATTGGGATTTCCGAGGTAGAGCGACTGGTACAACAGGAAAAAGTGCCGGTCATCGTCGGAGCATATCAGTCGTCCGTGACCATCCCGGCGACCCAGGCGGCGGAACGGCTGAAGACACCTTTCGTCGTCTCCATGGCCGTGGCCGACAAGATCACCGAACGCGGCTTCAAGTACACATTCCGCGTGTGCCCCAAGGCGGATTGGTATGCCAAGGATCAGGTCCAGTTCCTGAAGGATCTCAAGAAACTGGCAGGGATCGACATTAAGCGTGTGGCATTGCTACACGAGGATACAGATTGGGGCGAGTCCACTGCCGTAGGTGAGAAAAAATACCTGAAGCAGGCTGGTATGCAAATGGCGATAGAGGTCAAATACCCGGCCAGTGCCCCTGACCTCACCACCCAGGTCGCCAAAGTCAAAGCGGCCAAACCGGATGCCATACTGACGGTCACCTACCTGAACGACGCCGTCCTCATCACCCAGGCCCGCCAGAAGTTGGGCATGACCAACATCCCACTTCTGGACGGTGCTGGCGGAACCGAAGACCCTGAGTATCTTCACAGACTTGGCAAAGCCGCAGAGGGGATCCTGGCCGAGAACGAGTATACCAAGTATGCCCCCGGGGCCAAGGAGCTGAACGATAGGTACAAGGCAAAGTTCGGGACCGACATCACCGGGAACGGCGCTTATGCCTACCAGGCTGGCTACATCGTCGCTGACGCGCTCGAACGCGCCGGAAAGGCTGATCCAGAGGCCTTGCGAGATGCACTGGCAAAGACCGACTTCCGGAAAGGGAAGAACATGATCGTCCTTCCGACCGACCACATCTACTTCGATAAAGATGGCCAGAACCCGAATGCGCCTCTTTTTGTAACTCAGGTGCAGAATGGCAACCTGGTGCCTGTGTGGCCTGCAGATTATGCGACTGCGAAGGTGAAACTCGGTAAATGAACAAACTGCGCAGCGAGGATGGGGCAGCGTCCCCATCCCCGCTGCCATCTAAACCGAACGGAGGAGAAAGGTGACAACAGCGCTTTTCTTGCAGGCTTTGGTTAGTGGCATCCTGATGGGCGGTATCCTGGCTTTGATATCCATCGGGTTGACGCTGATATGGGGCGTTCTTAAGATCATCAACTTTGCCCATGGCGAATTCTTGATGATAGGTATGTACCTGGTTTACTTTCTCGTGGCCAAGTGGGGGTGGGACCCGTATCTGACGCTGATAGTCTCGATCCCGGCGCTATTCCTGATTGGAGCAGGGATATTCGAGCTTACCATACGTCCCATCCTCAAGTACCCGGCTATCAACCAGATCATGCTTACAGTTGGGCTGAGTCTGGTGCTCCAGAACCTGGCCCTGATGTTCTTCAAGGCAGATGTTCTCTTTGCACAAACACGCTACAATGCCGTACCGATAACCGTTGGCCCCGTGGTCGTCACCCAGGGCAAGCTCATAGCGTTCGTCGGCTCGATACTTGCGACGTTAGTTCTCTATTGGCTTCTTCAGAGCACAGACACCGGAAGAGCTATCCGGGCTGCATCTCAGAACCGCGATGCTGCCACCCTCATGGGCATAGACGTATCCTGGGCGTATCTGTTGGCATTTGGAATTGGCTCTGCCTGTCTTGGGGTCTCAGCATCCTTGATGATACCCTTCTACTATGTTTCACCCACAGTTGGCGCATTTTTTGGCTTGATCGCTTTCGTCATCGTCGTTCTAGGAGGCATGGGGAATTTTCTTGGCGCCCTGGTGGGAGGGCTGATAATAGGTATAACTGAGTCTGTGGGGGCGGCCGCTCTACCAGGCTCTCTATCGCGCGTGCTGGTGTTCGCTGTCTTCATCCTGATATTGCTTTACCGCCCACTAGGGTTGTTCGGAGGGAAACAAAGATGAAAAGCATAGACAGACAGTTGGCCCTCGCCGTTGTGCTTTTCCTCGTGCTGTTGCTCATCCCTACTTTTGCCAGCCAATATGTCATCCATGTTGGTTTTATGATTTTTCTCTACGCCTATCTTGCTACAGCATGGAACCTCCTTGGTGGATACGCTGGCCAGCACTCTTTGGGGCATGGTCTGTTTCTAGGTATTGGTGCCTATGCTTCCACTTACCTGTTCGTCAGTGCAGGCATCACCCCATGGCTCGGAATGTGGATCGGTGCGGTCATCGCTGGCGCTACAGGGTGGTTCGTGGGTTATCTTTGCTTCCGGTACGGCATCAAAGGCCCCTACTTCGCTCTGGTAACCATCGCCCTGGCGGAGGCTGCAGTGTACATCGCCGCGAACATACAGGCCATTGGCGGAGCAGGGGGGTTGGAAGTCCCGTGGAAAGGCAACGACTTCTGGATTATGCAGTTTGGCAGCAGAACCGGATACTATTACATCGCGTTGGTAGTGGCTTTCCTGGGGGTGCTCCTGACCCTCTGGATATCCAGGAACAGGTTCGGCTATTACCTTACCTCGGTGAGGGAAAACGAGGATGCGGCGGAAGCCCTCGGCGTCAATACCATGAGGGCCAAACTTATGGCGACTACCCTTAGCGCAGCCATGACCGCTATAGGAGGGACACTTTACGCTCAGTATTTCACTTACATGAATCCCCGTTCGGTGTTCGGCGAAGGCCCATCCGTCCAGATTCTTCTGTTTGCCATTATCGGCGGAATCGGCACTGTCTGGGGGCCTGCGGTTGGCGCACTTGTTCTGGTCCCGATTGCCGAAATTTCCCGTGCCGAGCTCAGCGGGAGCTTTGCCGGAGCCGACCTGCTCATATATGGCCTGATCCTGGTGCTGGTCATGCTTTTTATGCCAAATGGGATCCTCGGAGTCCTGAGATCCTTTTGGAAGAAGAGAAAAAATCTCCCGCAGGAGGTAGCTCATGAGCCTGCTCGAAGTGAGTAACCTGACCAAATATTTTGGGGGCCTTGCTGCCGTGCGCGATCTTAGCTTCCAGGTGGATGAGGGGATGATTATGGGGCTTATCGGGCCCAATGGGGCCGGGAAGACGACAACTTTCAATATGATATCCGGTTTCATCCTCCCTACCAGCGGCACCGTGAGGTTCAAGGGAAGAACGTTGAACGGCATGAAGCCCCACGAAATATGCGCTTTTGGCCTGGCCCGAACTTTCCAGATAGTCCAGCCGTTCCCGGAGATAACAGCTCTGGAGAATGTAATGGTAGGGGCTTTTGTCCATCACCACAATACAGTGGACGCCCGGCACAAGGCGGAGGAAGTGCTGGAAAGAGTGGGGATGGCGCACAGGGCGGGCACTCTGGCACGCGATCTACCGTTGCTGGAGCTAAAGCGCCTGGAAATAGCCAGGGCGCTGGCAACGGAGCCTCAGATGCTCCTCCTGGACGAAGTCGCCGCCGGGCTCAATGCTGTGGAGGTGAGAGAGGTACTCGATTTGGTAAAAGATTTGAACAAGGACGGAATAACTTTTTTGCTCGTGGAACACGTGATGAAAGTCGTGATGAGCCTTTCACACCGGATAGTAGTGCTGGATTTCGGCGAGAAAATCGCCGAAGGAACACCACAAGAAGTGAGCCGTGATCCTCGGGTCCTAAAGGCTTACTTGGGGGAGGAGGTGCCCGTTGCTTGAGGTAAAGAACTTGACAGTGCGGTATGGGGCATTTCTGGCTCTCTCAGATGTATCACTGAAAGTAGAGGACGGGCAGGTTGTGAGCATTGTAGGCGCCAATGGAGCCGGCAAGACAACCTTGATCAATACCATCTCTGGGCTCGTCACCCCAATATCTGGAGAAATCTACCTGGACGACCAGAAACTCACTGGAATGAAAGGATACGAGATCGCCAGGCTTGGCGTGGCGCAGGTACCGGAGAGGCGCAAGCTTTTTCCGGAGATGACTGTCTACGAGAATTTGCTGGTGGCATCTATTTATCGCAGAGCAAAAAAGGAACGATCAAAAAATCTGGAGGAGGTATTCTCGCTTTTCCCAGTGTTGAAGGAAAGACGCAACCAGCTTGCCATGACCCTGTCCGGGGGAGAGCAGCAGATGCTGGCCATCGGTCGCGGAATCATGGCATCTCCAAAGATCTTGATGCTGGATGAGCCTTCCCTGGGGTTGGCGCCCATTCTGGTACAGCAGATTTTCCGGATCGTTCAGGAACTGAAGAAAAGAGGCCTCACCATTTTGTTGGTTGAACAGAACGTCAGACACTCTCTTCGTGTTGCAGATTATGCCTACGTCCTTGAAACCGGGAAAGTCGTCCTGGAAGGACTGGGCAGGGATGTGCTGAACGACCCGCATACCGTGGAGGCGTACCTGGGAGAGTGACGGGAGGTATCTGCTGCAACGCCAGTACCTTCCACTTTGTCGCATGTCAGCATGCCATTCAAGGAGGGATTCCGATGTCACGCAGTGAAGAAATAATCGCCAGAGACAAGGATTTGGTCTCGCCGGCCATCTATCGGTACACGAACATCGTATTTGACCGAGGAGAAGGGGTATACCTCTATGATGTAGAGGGCAAACGGTACATAGACTTCGTGGCAGGCATCGCCACTATGAACGTGGGCCATTCCCATCCAAAAGTGGTGGCAGCGGTGCAGGAGCAGGTGGCCAAGTTGATGCACGCAGCCTGCCATGTGGGCTACATGGAGCCCTACGTGGAGCTTCTGGAATATGTCCGCTCCTTCATGCCAGGCGAGTTGAGGCGCGGCAAGGGTATACTCATGAATAGTGGCTCCGAGTCGGTGGAAACGGCTGTCAAGCTGGCACGTTTCGTGACCAATCGACCGATGATCATCGCTTTTATGGGAGCATTCCATGGGCGTTCCATGGGAGCCCTTTCCATGACTGCAAGCTCCAGTGCCTATCGCGCTCACCTGTCCGGCCTGATGGCCGGAGTGCAACACATCCCTTACCCATACCCCTATCGGTGCGGCTTCCCTGCCAGCTCCCCGGAGGAGTGCGGTCAGGCTTCACTGAGTTTGATTGAAAGAGCCCTACAGACTGTCGTGCCTCCGGCCGATCTTGCGGCCATCCTCGTCGAGCCAATCGCCGGGGAAGGAGGCTACATCGTGCCGCCGGACAACTTCCTCAAAGGCTTGCGGGAGATCTGCGACCGTACCGGTGCTCTGCTCATAGCCGATGAGGTGCAAAGTGGCCTCGGGCGCGCGGGTAAATTCCTGGCATCGGAATACTGGGACGTTGAGCCCGATATCGTCGCTTTGGGGAAGGCTATCGGTGGCGGCTTGCCGCTGAGCGCTACTATCGCCCGCCGCGAGTTGATGGATGCGTGGCCCCCAGGCGCCCATGGCACTACCTTTGGCGGCAATCCAGTAGCGTGCAAGTCTGGGGTAACATCGTTGCGCATAACTATGGAAGAAGGGTTGATGGAACACGCCGTGGAGATGGGAAACTACCTGCAAAGCCGGTTCTTAGAAGCGCAAAAGACACTGCCTATCATTGGCGAAGTTCGCGGCAAGGGGCTGATGCAGGCTGTGGAACTGGTTAACGAGGATGGCTCACCTGCAAGCGAACTGATCAAGCCAATTATCAAGGAGATAGGCGACGGCGGGGTGGTTATGACCAAATGCGGTGCCAGCTCTTTGCGGATAGCTCCGCCCCTTATTATCGCTAAGGAACAGCTTTCGGAGGGCATTGAGGTGATCTTGAGAGCACTCCGGAGGCATCAATGGTGATGTAGTGGGACTGACATTGTCGCCAGGACAGTTGATTCCCTGGCCTGCGATATCCCTCAGCACGGGCTATCAGATCCGTGCTGAGGAGGGCCTGGCGTAAACCACAAGGAGTCTCAAAGTGCAAAACAACGGGAAAGAACTTGTCCATCCTTACATTCCAAACTCCGTCCCCGAAGTCCAGAGGGATATGTTGGAAGCCATTGGTGCTGAAAGCATCGATGAGCTGTATGGACTGATCCCTGAAGAGCTAAGGTTCAGGAGAAATCTCGACATTCCGCAGCCGTTCCTGGACGAATACTCCCTGGACCGGCATATGCGGATGCTCTTGTCGAAGAACATTAGCTGCGAGGAGCGCCTCTGTTTTCTTGGTGGCGGAGCTCATTACCACTACGTGCCTGCGACCTGCGATGCGATCAATCAGAGGGCAGAATTTCTCACAGCATATGCTGGGGAGCCATACGAAGACCACGGCCGATTTCAGGCTTTGTTCGAGTATGCAAGCATGATCGCCGAGCTGGTCGAGATGGATGCTGTCAGCGTCCCTACCTACGACGGCTCTCAGGCGGCAGCAACTTCGCTACGCATGGCGGCGAGGATAACCGGGCGAGGCAAAGTCCTTGTGACGAGAGCCATGAACCCCGACAGGCTATCCATTATCAGGAACTACTGCAAGCCTGATATCGATGTTGTCGCTGTGGAGTACGATCGGGAGACAGGCTCTCTTAGCTTAGGCGATTTGGAAAGAAAGCTGTCTCCTGACATCGCAGCAGTCTATTTCGAGAATCCAACGTATTTGGGGAGCATTGAAGTACAAGGTGAGCGTATTTCGGAACTGGCGCATAGCTTTGGGGCTTTAAGCGTGGTGGGCGTAGACCCGGTCTCGCTGGGTGTGTTGGCGCCTCCTCCAAAGTACGGCGTCGATATCGTCGGCGGCGAGCTGCAATCCCTTGGCATCCGCATGTACTACGGTGGGGGGCGAGGTGGGTTCATCGCCACCAGGGACGAGGAGAGGTTTGTGTCCGAGTATCCAACGCGCCTTTTCGGCATTGCCCCCACCGTTGACGGAGCATGGGGCTTTGGGGATGTGGCGTGGGAAAGGACCTCCTTCGCACGGCGGCAGAGCTCCAAGGAATTTGTCGGTACCATGGCATCGCTATGGGGGATTACAGCGGGGGTTTACCTTGCCCTGATGGGGCCCAAAGGGATGCAGGAGATCGGCGAGGCAATCATGCAGAAGTCGACGTATGCAGCCGCCAGGCTATCGGAGATAAAGGGGGTACAGCATGTATTCAGGCCCCCATATTTTGGAGAGTTCGTCGTCAATTTCGACGGCACGGGCAAGACGGTCGCTGAGATCAACAGGGCCCTGCTTCAGCAAGGAATATTTGGCGGAGCAGACCTCTCGGCGGCATTCCCAGAGTTGGGGCAAAGCGCTTTGTACTGCGTTACCGAAATGCATTCGAAGGAAGATATTGATCGGCTTGTAGCGAGCCTCAGCAAAATCGTGCAATAGAGCCTGGAAGGATCAGGAGGCCGCCTGGCATCCACATCCTTGCGCAGGAAGGTGAGATGACCATATCGGAGGAACTGCCGCTCGAAGGGATACGCGTGATAGATTGTTCCCGTGTACTTGCCGGCCCTTATGCAGCGATGGTGTTGGGAGACATGGGAGCAGACGTCATCAAGGTGGAGCGTCCGGGCTCTGGCGATGATACGAGGCGCTGGGGACCTCCGTTTACAGGGGGAGAAAGCGCGTACTACCTTGCCATAAACCGCAACAAGCGGAGCATAACCCTGAATTTCAAGAGCGAGAGAGGCAAGGAAATCCTGAGACGACTGATTGCCAATGCTGACGTCCTGATCGAGAACTTCAAGCATGGAGATTTCGATCGGATGGGGATTGGGTACAAAGAACTCAGCAAGATAAACCCCGGCCTGGTCTACTGCTCCATCACTGGCTATGGGGCTTCTGGACCGTATGCTGCAAAGCCGGGGTACGACTTCATGATCCAGGCTGAGGGCGGATTGATGAGCATCATAGGTCCCGCCAACGGCGAGCCTTACAAGGTCGGCGTAGCAATTGTGGATGTTACGGCAGGGCTATACGCCGCAAATGCAATCCAGGCAGCTCTCAGGTACCGAGATAAGACCGGCAAGGGTCAGAAAGTGGATGTCTCGCTTTTCGAGTCTCAGATCGCATGGCTGATAAATGTGGCATCCGGCTACCTGGTCTCCGGCGAAAGGCCGAAACGGTATGGGAACGCACATCCCAACATCGTGCCCTATGAGATGTTCCCCACGGCGGATGGTTACATAGCTGCGGGAGCGGGGAATGATACCCAGTTCAGGCGGTTTTGCCATGTACTCGGTCTTGATGGCGTTCCGGACGACCCGCGATTCCGCACGAATCCGGGTCGCGTCGAGAACAGGCAAGCCCTGATCCCGATGCTCAGGGAACGGTTTAGCACGAGACCAACCGATGAGTGGATTAGCCGCCTGGAAGAAGCTAACATTCCCTGCGCTCCCATCAACCCTATTGACAAGGTGTTTGCGCACCCACAGGCCAAAGCGAGGGACATGGTGGTGGAAGTCCTGCACCCAACCGCTGGTAAGGTGAAGATGGTGGGACTGCCGTACAAGCTCTCTGAAACGCCTCTGGGAATATACCGCTACCCTCCGCTGCTTGGCGAGCACACTAACCAAGTTCTGCAGGAGCTCGGATATTCTGATCAGGGGATTGCGAGCCTTCGGGAGGAAGGTGTGATATGAGGTGATGGTGGTACCTCGATAGGCCCCTGCTGATATCGTTTGCGGTGAGCCGCAGTCCTTTGGCGTCCATCTAAGAGAAGATAACAATGAGTCTTGGCAAATTCCTGAAACAGGAGTTGGAAAGGGTATAGAAATATGGGAGACAGAAAGATCAGGAACTTCCATCAGGCCAGATGGGACGAGCCGATTATCTACGAATTGAGCCACCCCGGGGAAAGGGGGATTCTTGTCCCTCCAGTCGAGCCAGAAATCAAATCCGCCGTGGGAAACGTGTTGGAGAGTATCCCGGCAGCCATGAGAAGGTCGGAGCCTCCGAACTTGCCCGAGATGGCACAAGAGCGGGTCCTTCAGCACTATCTGCGCCTTTCTCAGGAGACCCTCGGGCGCGACCTCAACGTAGACGTCGGCCAGGGAACGTGCACCATGAAGTACAATCCTACGATTAACGAGCGATTCGTTACCTCGACGAAAATAGCCAATCTCCATCCACTTCAGGATGAATCAACGGTGCAGGGCGTCCTGGAAATTGTGTACCGGATGGACCTTTTCATGCGCGAGATATCAGGGCTTGACAGATTCTCCTTCCAGCCCGGCGGCGGTTCCCACGCCATCTACACCATGGCCAGCATGGTGCAGGCGTATTTCGAGCTCAGAGGGGAAGCTGGTAGACGTGATGAAATCATAACGACTTTGTTCTCCCACCCTTCGGACGCTGCGGCACCGCGGGTCAAAGGATACAAGGCCATCGTCCTTTATCCGGACAAAAACGGCTTTCCGGATGTCGAGGCGCTCAAGGCGGTGGTATCCGAACACACGGCGGCGCTCTTCATCACCAATCCGGAGGACACAGGGATTTTCAATCCAAGGATCAAGGAATTTACCGACATCGTGCACGATGTCGGCGGGCTGTGCTGTTACGATCAGGCCAACGCCAATGGCATCCTGGGCATGACGAGGGCGAAAGAGCAGGGGTTCGACATGACTTTCTTCAACCTTCACAAGACTTTCGCATCGCCACACGGGAGCGGCGGGCCGGCGAGCGGCGCATTGGGCGTCACGGAAGAGCTATCTGATTTCCTGCCCGTGCCACTGATAGGCTACGACGAGAAATCTTCGAGATATTATCTCGACTATGACGTACCGCACACCATCGGGAAGATCAAGGACTTCTACGGTGTTATTCCTGCCGTAGTCCGGGCCTACGCCTGGATCAGAAGCCTTGGACCCCAGGGGTTGAAGGAGGTTGCGAGAGTCGCTGTGCTCAACAACAACTATCTCTTCAGAAACGCTCTCAAGATAAAAGGCTTGAGCGCTCCTTTCGCCGCAGGAAAGCACAGGCTTGAGCAGGTGCGATATAGCTGGGAACAGCTCGCCCAGGATACTGGAGTATCTACCACGGATGTCCAGCGCCGGATTGCCGACTTTGGAACCCATTACTGGCTGTGCCACGAACCGTGGGTCGTCCTGGAGCCGTTTACCTTGGAGCCGACCGAGTCCTACTCGAAAGAAGAACTGGACGAGTACCTTGCTGCCCTGAAACAGATCTCTGCGGAGGCGTACGAAAGTCCGGATATCGTAAAGAGTGCTCCCCACAACAGCACCATAGGTAAAATGGAG
>WFSD01000158.1 GCA_015486235.1 Anaerolineae bacterium | reverse complement strand
TTCGTCGGCGCAGCGGTCCGATTCTCTCGTGCCGCGCCAGGGAGGCGCGTCTCTGCACTCCTGAATGCGGGATGATAGAAGGCATCGGAGCCTCAAGTGAGACTTCATCGATGCCTGCCAGATTTATCCCAATTGTGGAGAAACACTACCCTGTTATCCCGCTATGAAGTATAACGCACAAACATGAGAAAATGGTGAGAAACCATATCGTTCTTCAAAATTTCATAGCTTCCCAGTAAGCCGCAAAGTCCCTACGGTGGCTACAGGCCGAGCGGGCAGCAACCCCCCACTCCGAAAATAGAACGCCGATGACGCAGGAACGCACTGATTCCCACAGATTCCCAAAAGTTTTCTGCGTCAATCTGCAAGGTCAGCAAAGTTAGCGTTCTTATGGATTATATCCAATCTCATGGCATCAGGCTTACACCTGAAGTTCAGACAAAAGTTCGGACATCGGGCGGTAAGGTATTGAGTGCATAGCATTCATATATCTCAAATTCCGCTGCTGGTCTGCTTTCAGGGCCCACCAAATGAATGGCGCCGACCCGATTCCAACGCAAAGGTGCGACGAGAGACACGGAGGTCTTAAAAGCTTTGCGTCTTTGCCTCTTTTTGCAGCGTTGCGTTTGTCAGGACTTGAGAAGGTCGAGGGACTAAGCGTCTGTACCGGTGGAGACCATCTCCCCGAGGACGTACCCAGAAAAACTTAGAGATTTCTTACCTATGCTTCACCATGTTCTTACACTCACCCGCTACAATGGTAACCAGAACAATGCAATCGGGCATTGTTCAGGAGAACAAAATCTTAGTTCTGGAGGTGTGTAAAGATGAAAGTCAGTAAGAAAGTCGCAGGGATCGCGCTGGCGATGTCGTTGCTCCTCGGGAGCGTTGGCATCGGGGCGGCACTCGCTCAGCACTCCACGCCAACGGCGACTCCCAGCAACGTTCAGTCGCAGGTTCAGCAGCAGACACGTCAGGGGGTCGACAAGCCCGAGGCAAAGGGAACCGAAAAACCTGAAGCTAAGGAAGCGAAAGAGCTTCCGGGAGAGAAGGATCAGGGAGGGAAGCAGGTTCAGTCTCCTTCCTACACCGGCAGCATTGCAGTCGACCAGAAAGCGACCGAGGGTATGAGTGAAGCTGACGAGGCCGCTGCTCTGCAGGGCAAGGCCAAAATCTCGGCAAAGGACGCTGAAGCGGCAGCCCTGGCCGCCAACCCAGGCACCACGGTCGTCAAGACCGAACTGGACAATGAAAATGGTGTGTTGGTGTACGGCGTGGAGCTAAGCAACGGTGCGGATGTGAAGGTAGATGCCGGCAACGGCAAAATTCTTCACACCGAGCAGGGTGGCCCGGACCAGGGAGGTGGTGAGCAAGATTTTGAAGGTTAAGTAGCAGTTTGTGTGATGAAGGGCGCTGGGTTTTTCCAGCGCCCTTCCGACGTCTGGGCCACATTCCGCATCGTCGGAAGGGGATTCCAATGATCAAAAAGATGGATACACCAGTTTTCAGAATAGCTCTGTTATGCGTATTGAGCCTGATAACGGTAGCTGTGGCGCTGTTCAGCGTTACCAGCGTATGGCCTGCCATTGGAGCCTCGTCGGTAGATACATTGCGAGGGATTCTCGGTGATAGGGCCGTAGCCCAGGTGGAGACAGTCGTCTTCCAAACAGAAGACGATATGCGTGCCTGGGAGTACAATCTTGGCATCATAAAGCCTTCGCCCCCCTGGAAGGTGGCCCGTCCTCCTCGGATCCGACAACAGCCTGTGCAAATAAGTCACGCCATCACGGCCACAAGTACGCCGGCGCATCCCCGCGTGCGGACGCCTAGAACCCTGTCACCCATGCACGTTTCCGCCCTTCTCCCAGTTGTCGCGGTTCGAACATCAAAGTCGGTAGAGACACCTTCCCTGCCAATGGTAGTACCCACCTTTATCCTTACGCCGAGGCCACTGCCAACGCCTGCTGCGCCACCAGCATGGTCGCTCCCGCCAATAAAAACGATGGACAACCATCAATCCGGAGAAGGGCAATGGGCGGTTTATCTACGCGAACCTATAGGTCGAGTGATTGCATATCGCGCTTTCTTACATCCTGACCCCAGGCGCCCGTACGCCACAGCCGGTATCATCGCTTTTGATCTTAAGGCGATAAGGCTGCATTTTGTCCTTGGCACAAAAGAACCATTCTCAAGGGTGAAAATTCAGCGCCCGGGGCGTATCCCCCCTCAGGATTTCCGATGCGGTCGCCTGATTGCCGTGTTCAACGGCGGATTCAAAGCCCGCCACGGACATTTTGGAGTCATGGTACATGGTGTTACCGTGCTACCACCTCGGCAGGGCCTGGGAACGGTGGCAATATACAAAAATGGCCATGTTCGCATTGGAATGTGGGGAACTGAGATTAAGTCGACGCCGGATATTTCAGTGTGGAGGCAGAACGGCCCACTCGTAATTCACAACGGAAAAATCAACCCTCATACAGCCGATTACGCCCCCAAAGACTGGGGAATTACCGTAAAGGGAGCAATAGCTGTCTCGCGCTCTGCCCTAGGAATCAGTAAGGACGGACGAACTCTCTATTACGTTGCAGGGGATTACCTCACGCTGCCTGTGCTGGCGAGAACCCTCTCCGCAGTCGGGGCCTATCAGGCCATGCAGTTGGACATAAATAAGTACTGGGTCCACTTTGATGCTATCGGGTGCAATAATGGTCTGCTGCGAACCGCTCCGCTATTCAGGGCGATGAAATATCAAAATGATGGGCGTTATTTGAAACGGTTCTGGCGCGATTTCTTCTACGTCACGCCCGCCAACAAAAACGGCCGGCCGACGGGAAGCCAAACGGTAGCAGATAAGCTCCGGCAGTAAGGGGGTAGCCGGACTTGCTTGCGATTATCCCTGTGAGTAGACCACCGCGCATTGGTTACAGCATTCTCTTACACCAATCCAAGATGAGAAATAGAGGAGGCAAAAAATGAAACAAAAACTCGGTACCCTGCTAACCCCGGTGCTTATCGCTGGAGTAGTGCTGGCAGCTTGTGCGCAGCACACGCCCAGGCAAGCCACTTCTTCCGCTTCTGCTACCACCTCGGTTCCGGCAAGCCCCGCCACCAAAAGAGGAGGCAGCGGTAAAGGGAACGGTGGCGCAGCGGCATCGAACGGCCCTGCTTCGGCCAACTCCAACGAGCTGCCTCCGGCTCCTGCAAACCCTTCCATCAATGCAGGAGAGGTGAGTCGCGGTGGAGGCTCCGGCGAAGGGAATGGTGGTGCGGCAGCATCGAACAGCCCTGCGTCGGCCAACTCCACCGAGCTGCCTCCGGCTCCTGCAAACCCTTCGACCAATCCGGAAAAACCTGGTGGTGAGGGAGGAGGTGGTGAAGGAGGTAAAGGTGCGGAGGCCCCGCGCGGCCCGACACTGACTAATCCCGGCGGACTGCCGCCCGCGCCAGCAAGCAACGACCCCGCCCTTTCCCAGCTTGGCGAGGAACGCATGGTCCGAGCTCTTGGCCCCAAAGGGCAGTTCAGCATCCTCTTCGTGGACAAATGGAAGCAAGGACCCGGCAAGGTGCCAAACAGCCTGCGCTCCACCCAAGAAAAATGGTACGCCGAGGCCGAAGTCATCCCAGCCGGCGGCGAGACCCCGGGCCAGGCCGCTCAGGCACTGGATGCATCCAAAGCCAACGGCGCCACTGGCTACAGGAGGCTGGGCTTGCAAAAGGGCGATGTTCACGGCTTGCCTGCCGCCAGCCTGATCTACGAGTACGAGGCTGGGACTAACCCGGTGACCGGTAAGCATTTGCGCTTCATCGCCAGCCAGGTTTTCATCGGTGGCGGACCCACCGGTAAGTTGGGTCACGTCACTTTTGTTGCCCCCTATGCCTTTTACGGCGACTTGACAGAGGTCTTTGATAAGATATTGGTCGGATTCGCCTGGAAGAAGTAACAAGGAGATACACCATGACAGCAAGACGTACTCATCGATTCTTCGACGCCGGAGGCGCTTTGCTTTCCGTGCTACGGGTGTTCAAGATATACAAGGAAAGCGACGTGGAAACTGTCGCCTTGCAGGGTGCGGCGCTGGATGTGAAACCAAGCGAATTTGTCGCCATCCAGGGACGTTCCGGTGCTGGCAAGACCACACTACTGAACCTGATCGGCGGACTGGATACGCCCAGCGCCGGCCGGGTCATTTTGAAGGGGCAGGACATCGCGCACATGAACGAATCCGAGCGCGCCGCCTATCGGCGTCAACATATCGGCCTCGTCTTCCAGACGGGCAACCTGATTCCCTTCCTGACCGCTCTCGAAAACGTGATGCTCCCTATGACCTGGAACGGTGTTTCCGTGGACAAGGCATGCCAGCGCGCCACCCAATTGCTCACCGATCTTGGCCTGGGCGAACGCCTGCACCACAAAGTCAACCAGCTCTCCGGCGGCGAGGCACAACGGGTGGGCATTGCCATCGCCCTGGTCAATGAACCCGATTTACTGCTCGCAGATGAATTGACAGGAGAGCTGGATACCGAAACCACTCAGCAGGTCATGGACTTGCTCAAGCGCCTACATGAAGAGCAACAGATGTCTTTGCTGGTCGTCACGCACAACCGCCGGGTGGCAGCGCGCGCACAGCGGGTTTTACACATCGACGATGGATTGATTATCACGGAGGAATCTGATGGGTGAGTTCGTCTTACACACTAAGAATCTGACAAAATCCTACCATATGAATGGTGTCACCATCCATGCTCTGCGGGGCATCGACATGAAGGTTGAACGTGGTGAATTCGTTGCCATCGTCGGCCCCAGCGGCTGCGGCAAGAGTACGCTTCTCAGTATTGCAGGTGGCCTGATGAAGCCTTCGGCAGGCCAGGTTTTCGTGGAAGGGCAAGATATCTTCAAGCTAAACGAACGCGATCGTGCTCGCTTGCGACGGCAGCACATCGGATTCGTATTCCAGTCATACGATTTGCTGGTGGACCTTACCGCGGCCGAGAATGTGGAGTTCCCATTGGTGCTCGCGGGCGTTCCTGAGCCCGAGCGTCATCTGCGCTCGCTCGACCTGTTGGCGAGGGTTGGGCTGGTCGATAAAGCGGATTTCCTGCCGGACGAGCTCTCCGGCGGACAGAAACAACGTGTGGCGATAGCCCGGGCCCTGGCAAACAACCCCAACTTGATCCTGGCCGACGAGCCCACTGGCAACCTGGATAGCGCCACCGCAGCCGAGATTATGGACTTGTTGGCCGACTTGAACCGCACCGAACGCGTTACCTTGGTCATGGTTACCCACGCTCCGGAAGATGCCGCCCGCGCCCGCCGCACAGTGCATATGCGCGATGGGCAAATCGAGATAGATTAAGGAGGGGACAGATGACACCTTACCTTGACTATGCCTTAAAACTTCTGCTACGCAATGGACGTCGCACGTTGACCTATCTGTTCGGCCTGGTCTTGGCTGTAGGCCTTTTCTCCAGCATCCTCTTTTTCGTCGATGCCTCAGCAGACCGCATGACCCAGGCCGCCGTTAAGCCTGTACCCGTGGACATGCAGGTGCGTTCTACGCTGGCAAAGCCGGATATGACGCCAGTCATAAATGCGCTCCGGAAAGAACCCTTTGTTACCCAGGTGGAACCGGTAATCATCGCCGATTTCACAAGCCTCGCGCTCCCCAGCGGTACTCAAACTACCCCAGCGGGAAAAGTATTCGTCTTGAACCCTTCTTACTATCAGACATTCAAAGCGCTGCGCCTGCTCCGCGGCCGGGCGGATTCATCAGGTTTACTCATCAGCCAGGCAGCAGCAAATGCCCTGGGGGTGAACATTGGCGATACAGTCGCTGTCAACTTCGACCAGATGCCACACCCGTACCAGGCAAAAATCGCAGGCATTGTGGATCCTACAGGCGCTTATTTTCTCTTTGCGGCCACCAATCCGGCACACGAGGGGGAATACAATCCAAAGCCTTACGACATTTTCATGACGCCGCAGCGCTGGCAGGCCGACCTGGCAAGGCCACTGACCAACCCGCCCACGCCAAGCAATCCCGATGCGAAGCCGATCCCGGCGCAGAAACCGCTATACGAACTCCATGTGGAAACTGATCATTCCCTGTTGCCAGCAGATCCGAGCAAGGCTTTGCTCTTTGTGGACACCTTGCGCAGGCGCGTGGAAAAGCAATTCCCCGGCGAGATCAAGATCACCAACAACCTGGCAAGCGCCCTGAAAAAAGCCAAATCGGATGCACTTTGGGCCAAGTTGCTCTTCCTCTTCTTGGGGATGCCTGGCGTGGCCCTGGCAGCCTATCTCTCCAAATACGCAACGGACCTGCTGGTTGGCCCACAGCGGCAGGAAATCGGCTTACTGCGTGCACGTGGCGCCACCCCGGGTCAGATCATGCTGACGATGGGTATAGCCAGTTTCATCATCGCCTTGATCGGCACGGTGCTGGGCCTGTTGGCTGGTTTTGCAACGACAGCGGGGCTTTTCGGCGTCACCGCCATCTACCCCGCTGCCTGGCCGCTCTATCTCCGTTCCGTGGTATATGCGTTCGTAGCCGGCTTGCTCCTGACAGGCGCGGCCACTTACCTGCCGATACGCGCCACCCTTAATCGAGAGATATCCCAGGAACGCAGGCAGGCCGAGCATGATGCCAAGCCGCCCTTCTGGGCACGCGCGTACCTGGATCTCATCAGCCTTGTTATAGCGGGCGTGATCTTCTGGGTAACCCGGCAAGGCGGCGGATTCAAACCGGTGGAAGGGGCCGAAGGTGCCACCATGTCTCTGGGGTTCTTCGTCTTTCTGGCACCATTCTTTCTGTGGATTGGCCTGACGTTGTTGCTGAGCCGCGTCCTGGCCGGCGGTATCAGCCGCAGCGCTCGGGGGATTCAGAGCCTGTTGCGTGCTTTGTTTGGTGACCTGGGTCATATGGCAGGGAGGAGCATCGTCCGCCGTGCGCCCAAAATCGCCTCAGCCGTGGTCATTGTTTCGCTGGCCCTTTCCTTCGGCGTCAGCCTGGGGATCTTCGTCCATACCTACCAGGTTCAGAAGGCTGTGGATGCCCGCTATGAATTGGGAGCAGACATCAAGCTGACCCCCGCCAGTTCTTCTCAGCAAACTTCCGCTTTCGCCGCTCAAGTTGCGAAGGTAAGGGGTGTCAGCGCCGTCACGCCAATCCAGCGAACAAGAGCCTACGTGGGTTCGAGCCTGCAAACTGTGTTCGGCATTGAGCCACGGACGTATGCCAGTGCCGTTCACCCCCCTGACAAGTTCTTTGCCAACATTTCGGCAGGACAGGCATTGCGGGAACTAGCCAGGACGCCCAACGGGGTGCTGGTGAGTCAGGAACTGGCAACTGCGTACGATATCCGTCCCGGCGACCCGGTTATCGTGCGCCTGCCAGATGTCCGTAGTAATAGCCGGTACGTCGAAACGCGATTGCAGGCAGTGGGCGTAATTCGGTTCTTTCCCACAGCCCAACAGGACAGTTTTCTTGTCATGAACCAGGCTTTGATGCAGCAGGTCACTCACAACGACAAAATCAATTACTTCCTGGTCAAAACCAGTGGTACCCCTGGGAAAGTAGCTGCGCGTTTGCAGAAAACATTAGGAAAACAGGTGCCGCTCAAAACTCAGGATATCGATACAGCCATACTCGCTCTTGGCAGCTCCATGACCAGCCTGAACCTGCGTGGGTTGGGTACAATCGAGATGCTTTACACAATCATCATCATCTCGCTGGGGCTGGGCATCTTCCTACTTGCCATGGTCTACGAGCGGGCAAGGGAGTTCGGAGCCATGCGAGCAGTTGGCGCTTCCGCCCCCCAGGTCGGCCGTGTCCTCTGGTCAGAATCCCTGACTGTTGGCGGACTTAGCGTGATCATCGGCCTTGCCATTGGCCTTGCCCTGGGACGGGTCTTCGTTTCACTGCTCAAGATGCTTTACACCATTCCCCCGAGAGGCATGGCAGTGCCCTGGGATACGTTGCTAACCCTGGTGGTGCTGGCACTCGCTGGCATGGTTATCGCAACCCTTGTTGCTAACCGTCGCCTGGCCCGCATGGAGGTGACCGAAGTGTTGCGAGAGCTCTAACAATCAGGCGTTCGGGGCCAACGCAGAAAATCTCCATTCCAACGAACGCCTGTATTGCATAACCCACCTCTGGACGCGCGCCTGGGTTGACACGCTCCAGAGGTGGCAATGTCCAATTACGACGTTTGAGGAGGAAAAAACATGTCAAGGAAACACATCATCACGGCTCTATCTGTTGTCGCGCTGATCGTACTTTCGGCGCTGCTGCTCAGGTTTACGCCAGTCTCATCGCTTGCGGCAATAGCCAAAGCTGCTGTCCAACCGACGTCAACTTCGACGCCTGCTACACCTCACCAGCTTTCCATGACCGATGCTGCGAAAAGCCTGCAGGCGCAGGTGGAAGCAGTGTACCGGAAAGCAGGGGATTCGGTCGTCAATATCACGACCCAGAGCACGGCTTATGACTTTTTTATGGACTCTGTGCCTCAGAAAGGTGCCGGGTCCGGCTTCGTGTACGATGACAAAGGCCACATCGTGACCAATTTCCACGTGGTGGAGAACGCTGACAAAATCGTTGTCACCCTGGCCGACGGCAGGACAATGGATGCCAAGGTTGTGGGCAAGGATCCATCGAATGACCTTGCTGTGCTGCAGGTCGAACCACGGGGAGAACCGCTACACCTGATTCCTTTGGGAGATTCCGGCACCCTGCACGTTGGGCAGTTTGTGGTCGCCATCGGGAATCCCTTCGGGCTGAATCGCACGCTTACCTTCGGGGTCATCAGTAGCCTGGGGCGGGTGATCAAGAGTCCCAACGGCCGTTTTATCGGACAGGCCATCCAGACCGACGCTGCCATCAATCCGGGGAACTCCGGTGGTCCCTTGCTGAACCTACAAGGCCAGGTTGTCGGCATCAATTCACAGATCATGAGCCCCAGCCGTGCCAACGCAGGCATTGGCTTCGCCATCCCAATCGATACAGTAAAACGTGTAGTACCAGAGTTGATTAAACATGGCCACTATCGCCATCCCTGGATCGGGACGGATCTCCTGGAACTGACGCCCTCGCGGGCCAAGATGATGTCGAAACTGGGAGCGAAGGTACCACAGCACGGTCTGCTCGTCCTGAAGGTCGTGCCCGGCTCCCCGGCAGAAAAAGCGGGACTGCGAGGGGGTCAGAGCACTAAACGTCTTGGCGACGTTCTTCTGCCGGTGGGCGGCGACGTGCTTGTAGCTATCGACGGGCATAAGGTCAATTCTTTCAAGGACCTGGTTGTTTACTTGGAAACGCGCACGCAGGTCGGAGAAACCGTGCATGTGACGGTGTTGCGGGACGGGAAAGAGATCATCCTGCCGTTAGTACTACAGGAACGGCCGGACAAGGCGAACTGAGTATGCTCTTGCATCGGGTCTAATTGCGCTGTTCGTCGCTCCAGCCGTATTAGAGCCGACAGAAAGCGCTTTCTGTCGGCTTTTTTGCGCGTTACTCGATTCACCATAAGCCTTCTCACTCCCTTACGCCCGCCGCAGGATGGCCCTCTTGGCGCTGAACAGTGAAGATTTAGCTCTCATATCCGTTTGCGTGGGTCAGAGGAATCTTGCTCCGCACGAAGGCACCCACGCCGCGACCAATTTGGCTGTCCTCGGCATCGTAGAGCACCGCTTCGGCGATGAACTGAGAGCGGGTCTGGCTGACCACTCTACCGATGGACCGCAGTTTGCCGCCGCAACCGGTTGCAAGAAGAACACGGTTCCCCTTTACATGTTGCTTGGTGGCCAAGAGCCAGCGGTCCAGAGGGGACTTTCCCGCAGCTGGGCAACCCAGGCGTCTCGTACGTCACAAGGCCATGTCCCGGCGGTTGTAGGCGGCGTAGGCCACGGCTATCAGCGCCACGGTCACGAGGAGCGCGATGGCGAGGTAAGTGGCGTTCAGCGCGCCGTTACGGTGAAGGTCGGCAGCATCGAAGTACTTGAAAGGCGTCACCCACTTCAGGAAATCCAGCTTCTTCTCCAGGGTCTGGACGGTAGCGAGCACGTACAGCATCAGGGCGACGATGATGCCTGTGGGACCGGCGCTCCTGGGATTCCGCAACGCGCAGGCCAGGAACACGCCCAGCGCCCAAAAAGCCAACCCGACGAAGAACATGCCCGCCATTTCCAGCGCAAGGAACCGATAGAACTCGACGCCGGGGTCGTACTTCTGCACGAACACCAGAGAGATGGCCCAGGTGACCAGCACGAATGCCGTGACGTTCGTCAGAGCCGCTAGCGCCTTGGCCGTGAGAATCGTTCGACGCGGCAGTGGAAGCACCAGGGTGAAGTCGGCGGTCTTGTTGAGTTCCTCTTTGGAGACTACCCCGCTTCCCCACAGAGCCGCTGCAGCTGCAACCAACAGGTAGTAGTACCTGGACAAGACCCCGAAGAAGCCCCCCAGGGTGGTCAGGTTGAAAGCCCGCATACTGAAGGCATCCAGAAGGGCTTTGGGCATTGCTTTGAGGACTTTCGTCATCTCCGGATTGTTGTAGTATGCCTGGAACTCGGCCATGGCTTCGAGAACCAGCAGGAAAACGACGGCACACCATATGACCAGGGACTTGACGTGAGACTTCAGTTCGTGCAGGTACATGGGCAGCATCTGTTTCCTCCTTACAGAACCGTCGAGATGTCACGCCGCAGGTAGCGCCAGCAGCCAAAGGCCAGGGCAACCACGGTGATGATCACGTCCAGCAACAGCAGGCGTGCGTCGTAGTGGTGATGCCGGACGATGTAGGCCGCGTCGAAATGCTTGAAGGGCGTGATCCACTCAAGTTTTGCCTCCCCGGCCATGTTGCCGAACGCGCCCAGCGTGTACATGCCCAGTCCCAGTCCCAGGGAGTATGGCGTGACGCTGCGCACCATGCGCACCATTTGCGAAATCGCCAGCCCTACGCCGAGGAAGAAAAGCTGGAAAGGTAGCATGCTGAACAGGATCAGTGCCAGGACGCCGGCATCGTACGGGTGATTGCCGTGGAACATGGCAATGAAGCCAAACGCACTGGCCCACGTGGCCGCTTCCGTGGCGATCAGGGCCGTCAGCGCAGCCAGCAGCTTGCCGTTCAGGATCTGCCATCGGCTGACGGGCATGGCGAGGAGAAAGTCCGCTGTACGCTCACTCTCCTCCACGGAGACCAGGCCCACGCCGTAATTTCCGGCCTGCACGGCCAGGATGATCTGGGTCATGAGAAATATCATGCTGTAGAATCCCAGCACCTGGGCAAAGTCCACTTGGTTCAAGCCGAAAGCTTCCATGAGTTCTGGTGGGAAATTCTTCATCAACTCTCGGAGTTCCGCGGCCTGAGAGGCGAAACCCGGGTAGATGGACATGTACAGCAGGTTCAGGGCGACGATGCCCAGCGACCAGTAGAGGACCGAGCGGGCCTTCCGTCGAAGTTCATGCCAGTAGATGTTCCTTTTCATGGTTTCCTCTACTCGTAGTAGTGCATGAAGATTTCTTCCAGCGTGGGATCTTCGATGGTCACATCCTGGACCTGCAGATCCGCCAGCTGCCTCAACACCTGGTTGATGTCTCCTTTGAAGTAGAAGCGCACGGTGCCGTTCTCCACCTTCAGGTCGGCCACTCCGGGTAACCGAAAACGCTGGGGATCTATACCTTCCGCCGCCACTTTTACCTTCTTGTAACTGTGCTCTTGCAAGGTGCGAATGTCTGAAATCTCCACGATGCGACCCTCGCGAATTATGCCCACCCGGCTGCACAGTCTTTGCACCTCGCTCAGGATGTGAGAGGAGAAGAACACGGTAACGCCGTTTTCCCGATTTTCCTTTCGAATCAGGTCGAAGAACTTGCGCTGCATCAGGGGGTCGAGCCCCAGGGTAGGCTCGTCCAGGAACAGGAGTTTGGGACTATGCAACAACCCCTGGACGATCCCCTCTTTCTTCTTGTTCCCGTAGGAGAGCTCGTCCACGCGTCGATCGAGGTCCAGATCCATGTAGTCGGCCAGTTCGGCGATGCGGTGGCGGTGGTCGCCGGGGTAGAAACTGGCCGCGTAGCGCAGCAGGTTGCCGACTTTCATGCCCTCATAGTAAAAGACCTCCGAGGGGAGGTAGCCCACATCGCGACGGATTTCCGGCCCATCCCGGACGATGTCCTTGCCGGAGATGCGGGCGCTGCCGCTGGTGGGGAAGATCAGTCCCAGCAGGGTGCGGATGGTGGTCGTTTTACCTGCTCCGTTGGGACCTATGAAGCCGAAGATTTCCCCTTCTTTCACCTGGAAGGTTACGTCGATGATGCCGCGGGATTTGCCGTAGTATTTGGTCAGGTGGTCTACCACGATGATGTCCATGCCAGCCCTCCTTTGGCAAGTCAGGCGAGGACTACTCATATGCCCTGTCATAGTGTACAGCGGTGGCGTGGGGCTGTCAATGTGAGGTATACAACGGGAGAATCCTGGGAGCCCCTACACCCGCGGGGTTTACTTCACTTGAGAGCATTCGGAAGCTCGATTTTTTCCTGAGCAAAGCTCGCCTCAGCGAAATGCTGTTTCCCCGGCCAAGTCAGGCCAGACAGATCGACCTGCACTTACATACTACACATCTCGTCATTCTGAGTAACGCCTCGGCGCGTTGTGCTGCTCAAACGGAAAGAAGCAAATCCGTTCGTCGGTAGGGGCACAGCACGCTGTGCCCGGTGGTGGGCGTCTTCAAGCACCGAATGAATTCGGCACTTGAGGCGGGCTGACGCCCGCTCAAGGCAGGGGTCAGGTATTTGGGGACAATACAGGCTTCCTGAAACGGCCCTGTACTTTTCTCGCTCGAACCTGCCCCCGCTGCGCCGCAGGAAAGCCTCGATCTGTCCACGAAAACCACTTCTCCTTCAACGTGTCCTGTGCTCGGGCTGGCGTTTACGGCGTTCAAGCTGTAACTAACGACAATAGGGCTTTTCCGGAAGAGACTTTCCACTCTTGAGGCATACAGGTTAAGCACTTAGCATCTCCGCATCGTCCAGCAGTTCCACCAAACCGTCCCTCGTTCGCTTCCAGTCCTCTATCGCTTCTGCGAGCGCGTACCACAGGAAATAGTCCTGCTCATCTCCCGCCTCGCCTCTCTCGAATTTCTCCAGGAACTCCTCCGTCGTCCGTCCGTACCTGGACTCCAAAGGGCGTATTTTCTCCTGTAAGCGGGCGATTGCCATTTCGCTTGCGGACTTCTCTCTCATCAGTACTTCGGTACTTCGATCACTTCTGGTCTGATGACTTACTTTTCCATTTTCGACTCACCTCACCGAAATCCTTTCCTGCTGTCCGATCTCCCTTCACGAATTATACGAAATACGTTTCCGTCTGGCGACCCTCTGGGAACTCCCTTGGCGTTCCGTGACTTGACACCTACCCAAAGAATGACTATACTGAGTATGCACTACATACGGAGTATGTATCATGCTCAAGTACGCTTTGCTGGCATTGCTGGCAGAAGAACCAAGACACGGATACGAGCTCAAAGCAGTGTTCGAGCGGATGCTGGGCCAAACCTGGCAGGTCAACATCGGCCAGGTTTACAGCACCTTAGCCCGCCTGGCGCGCGATGGCCTGGTTTCCTGCCAGGAAGTGCTCCAAGACCTGCTGCCGAACCGCAAGGTCTGCCGCCTGACCGGGCAGGGCAGGGCCGCGCTGGCCAAGTGGCTTTCCTGGCCCAGCGCGCCTTCGGCCCGGGAGATTTGACAGGCGTGTTGTGCTGGACAGGCCGGATGTGAGGGGCCGGGAGGCGATACTGAAGGTGCACGTGAGAGGGAAGCCTTTGGCGCCGGATGTGGATTTGGGGATTCTGGCAAGGAGCACACCAGGGTTTGTTGGTGCCGATTTGGAGAACTTGGTGAATGAAGCGGCGATTCTTGCGGCGAGGCGGGGGAAGAAGCAGGTAGGGATGGAAGAATTCACCGAAGCGATCGAGCGGGTCATCGCAGGGCCGGAGCGGAGGAGCAAGCTTATCACGGAAAAGGAAAAACGGGTAATCGCATACCACGAAGCAGGCCATGCTCTGGTCATGCGTACAACCCCGCACGGCGACCCTATCCACAAAATCTCCATCGTCTCCAGGGGAATGGCGCTTGGCTACACCATGCCCCTCCCGGAGGAAGATAGAGTCCTCCAGAGCAAAGAACGTCTGCGGGACGAGCTGGCAGGACTTCTCGGCGGGAGAGCCGCAGAAGAGGTCGTCTTCGGGGAATCGGAGATCACCACAGGGGCAGCGAACGACCTGGAACGGGTGACCCAGATTGCCAGAAAGATGGTTACCCAGTTCGGCATGAGCGATAAGCTCGGGCCTATGACCTTCAGACACAAGGAGGAGATGGTTTTCCTGGGCAAGGAGCTGGCCGAACACCGGAATTACAGCAACGAAGTTGCCAGAGCCATAGACTTAGAGGTCCGGAAGCTGGTTGAAGATGCTTATAATCGGGCAAAGGAGACTCTCATCAGGTATCGGGACAGGCTCGATGCAGTAGCACAGCATTTGATTGAGAAAGAGACGATAACAAGAGAAGAATTCGAGGCCCTGGTGGGCGATATCGAGAGGGCTCCGGCACCATCGATGTAAGAATGGAAGATTCGCTCAAGCAAAAAGCCCTGGAACTCCATCAGATGCTCGTTTCTGTGTACGGGGATTCCCCTTCCCGTCCGCGGCTCGACCCCGTGTCCGAGATGGTGCATG
The DNA here is from genome assembly GCA_015486235.1 of Anaerolineae bacterium. GTDB lineage: Bacteria > Chloroflexota > Anaerolineae > S016-19 > S016-19 > S016-19. The sequence goes on along the minus strand of WFSD01000158.1, from coordinate 28,778 downwards.
CCATTCTGAGCCAGAACACCAACGACCGGCTGCGGGGTCTTGCTTTCAAGCGGCTCCGTAAAAAATTCCCAACGTGGGAAGCCGTGCGGGACGCCCCCGTAGAGGAGATCGAAGAGGCAATACACGTGGCAGGGCTTTCCGCCCAGAAGGCCAGGCGAATCAAGGAAGCCCTACAGCGGCTTACGGAGGAACGGGGAGAAATATCGCTCGATTTCCTCCGGGATATGGGCGTGGAGGAAGCGAGGAAGTGGCTCACCTCCTTTAACGGAATAGGCCCAAAGACCGCGGCCATAATCCTCCTCTTCAGCCTTGACGAGCCGGCCTTCCCGGTCGATACCCATGTGCACCGGGTTTCCAGGCGGTTGGGGCTGATCGGCCCCAATGTCAGCCGTGAAAAGGGCCACGTGATAATGGAGAGAATAGTGCCTCCGGAGCTCTACTACACTTTCCACCTGAATCTGACAAAGCTTGGCAGGGAAGTGTGCCACGCCCGGAAGCCTGATTGCAACGCTTGCGTCTTGAAGGAGATCTGCAACTTTCACAAAGCTTGGGGGGAGAAAAGTTGATAACGGTCAACGGCGAGAAGATGGATTGGGAAGAAGGGATGACCATCCAGGACTTGCTGAACAAGATGAATTTCTCTTTTCCTATGCTCGTAATCAGCGTCAACGGGGAAATAGTGCTGAGGGGAAAATGGGGGAAATACGAAATTCCCAAAGATGCTGATGTCAAAGTGATTCACATGATGGCCGGTGGGTGAACCGGCATTCCACACAGCCTTCCGGAATTCGTTTGGTGTTCCGGAACGCCCACCGAATAAATTGGTAGTGCTCAAAACCGGTGGGGCGTCCGCCTGGTGAACTGCCGGGAAGTGCGGTCGGCTCAGTGGGTCCTCATCCACCCATCAAGCAGGGATTAGCGGTCAGGGGTTAGGGCCAGACAGAGCCCCTCTTCCCTCGCCCACTGGTGGGAGAGGGAACAGGGGCAGCCGCCGAAGGCGGCGGGGTGATGGGTGAGGGCCAAAAAGCCGACCACATCCACCGCTTTCGTCCCACCACTTTTGACCACCATCAACTCGTTTGGTGTTTTGGGCCGCCGCCGAATATATCGCTCTGCGGCCGAGCCTCCACACCCCGCCCTTCTGCCTTTGCGTCCCGCGATTTGACAACCTCCGAAGGTTATATATACTGAGTATGCACTACATACGGAGTATGTACATGCTCAAATACGCTTTGCTCGCATTGCTGGCCGAAGGGCCGCGACACGGATACGAACTCAAAAACGCTTTCGAGCGCATGTTGGGGAGCACCTGGCAGGTGAACATCGGTCAGGTGTACAGCACCCTGGCGCGGCTGGAGCGGGATGGTCTGGTGAAATGTCGCGAGGTGTCCCAAGAACTGCTCCCCAACCGCAAGGTGTGCACCCTGACCGAAGCCGGCCGCGTGGCTCTGGCCGAGTGGCTGCGTCGGCCTGCCATGCCTTCGGCCCGCCTGCGGGTGGATTTCTATCTCAAGCTCCTGCTCGCCCGCCGCACCCAGGCTGTGGACCTGACCGCACTCATCTGGCAGCAGCGCCAGACCCTGCTCCAGGCCCTGGCCGACCTCACGCCCCTGCTCACTGCCGACGACGAAGAACTGCGCCTGCTGGCCGAGGGCCTGCAACTGCACCTGGAAGCCGACCTGAAGTGGCTCGACCGCTGCGAAGAGGCTTTTCGCGCTTCGATAGCGCATGAGTAAACGAACGGAGGTGATGTGAATGCCCATCCTGGAAGCCCATGATCTGCACAAAATCTACCGCACCGACGGCGTGGCCGTGCCCGCGTTGCGCGGCGTCGACTCGACCCTGGAGCCCGGCGAGTTCGTCGCGGTGATGGGGCCCTCGGGGTGCGGCAAATCCACCCTGCTGCACCTGCTGGCCGGGCTGGACACGCCCACCCAGGGCGGGGTGGTGCTGGACGGACAGCGTCTGAACGACCTGAACGAGTCCCGCCGCGCGCTGTTGCGCCGCGCCACCGTGGGCTTCGTGTTCCAGGCCTACAACCTGATCCCCAACCTGACCGTGGTCGACAACGTAGACCTGCCGGGCCTGCTGGCCGGGCAGCCGGCCGCGGAGGTGGCCGAGCGGCGGAACGAACTGCTGGAAGCCCTGGGCATCGCCGAGAAGGCGGACGAGTTCCCGCACCAACTCTCGGGCGGTCAGCAGCAGCGGGTGGCCATCGCCCGCGCGCTCATTAACGCTCCCACCGTGCTCCTGGCCGACGAGCCTACCGGCAACCTGGATTCCCGCAGCGGCAACGAGGTGCTCGCGCTGCTGCGCGGCTTCAACGAGGAAGGCCAGACCATCCTGCTGGTGACCCACGACTCGAAAATGGTGGGCCTAGGACCCATCCCCGTGCCGGTGGACGGGCTTGGCCTCGCGCTACTGCTTCCGGGGCTGATGCTGATGGCCGCGTTGGGTGCGTACTTGCCCGCCCGACGGGCCGCTCATCTGCCGGTGGTCGAGGTGCTGCAGGAGGAATGAGTTACCTCCCGCAATCAGGCGAGGAAATGAGTTTGGAGGTGAGGCATGTCACGTTTCGTTCGAAAAGCGATACTGATATTTGTAGTCCTTTTGCTGGCAGGCTGCTCGAGTTCGATTGGCGTTGGGTTGATAGAGCGCGATGGGAATACCTTCACCAAAGCCTCGTTTATAACCCGTACAGCGACCAAGGCTCGTAAAGTCAAAGTCACTCAAGCGGGTCAGGCATTGGCGATAAGCTGGAAAGTTCAGGCCCGTAAGGGACAAATTACCTTGCGCCTGCTCGACCCAACGCAGAAAGTTGCTTGGGAAAAAGATTTCCAGAAAGGTAGCAACGCCCAAGGTTGTGCAACGCTTACAGCAGAAGTGGCAGGAGACTGGATATTGCAGATATCCGCGCAGAGCGCACGAGGCCATTACCTGGTGCGTTGGGGTCAATCCTGTTCGGAACAGAAGAGCCGGTGAGGATTTGAGTGTGCCGGAAGTGTGCATGGTAATAGTCGGGCACGGCGTATTCAACTGAGCGTACGACGGAGGCGGTTTGGCCGCGCTCGAGAATGGTTCCCGGCCCGTGGGGGCGTTGTGGTAAAATTGCGTCGAAATCCATGTGTGACGGGAGGGAATAAATGTCCGATGCACAACGTCCTTACATGGCCGTGGCCGTGGACGAAATTGCTACATTCTTCTTCCTGGCCTGGCTGCTGGCCCGCGATAACCTTTCCCGCACCGCACGTCTCGTGGGATGGCTCAGCGTGGCTGTGAGCCTGGGCGGGAAGCGGTGGTCTCTCTGGTTCGAGACTCTAGAGCCTTACCTGCGCACGGGGCGGTTTGCGTCGGCTTACCTTTCCATCCTCCAGCTGGTCGTGGCCGCGGCGGGCATGGTTATCGTCGTGGCGGGGGCCGTGCGCTTCTTGCGGGCCTGGGGCCAGCATGGGATGGATCACCTCCTGGACGCGGGGCTTCCTGGAAGACTCCCCCGAATTCAACCGCATCCGGTCTCAGCCCAACGCCCGTACCCGCTGGAAGATGGTTACACGAGGTGCGCATGACACAGAGGACAATCTGCTCGCCGAGGAAGAAACGGGCTTGACAAAGAGGAATGAATCCTGTATTTTGTGTGCAGATAGTTCAATATTTTGGACTGGATGCACACGTGAAAAAGAACAAGCCGAACGAACGCCAATTGTACCAAGCGGCCGAGAGACAGGCAGGTTTACCGTAGTAAAGCCAAATACCGCCGATCGGACTTTCCGGAGGATCTCAATATCAACCGAGCAATTCTGTGGTATCATTCTCGTTGAGGAAGTAATGGTTGAGATGTCGAAGCTTGAGGTGGAGGAAGCTATGCCTGAAGAGCGATTCTTTACAGCGATAAGCGAAGTCTGATGGACTGATAGCGGCTGTCCAGCCGCTGCTCGATGACCTACGATACAAAGCAGGATTTTATCCAGTGACCCGTTGTACACCAGGGCCTTGCAAATCGCCCGGGAAGAATAAAGACGGGCTTGATTACCAAAGTCAATTGCGAGGAGCAACAGAGGGGACGCAAACACAGCAACATAGCGTGACTTCTCAGCCGATTTTCTCCACTGCACCTGCCAGGTCATCCAGCGGGAGTACAAGGCAAGGGGAGACAAGGAACGCCAAACCGGAGCTCGCCAGGGGTTGAGTGAGGAAGAGGTGCCGGACGCCGTGAAAGATGCTGGCGGAGACCGCCAGGCAGCGTGGGACCTGGTAATTGGGGCATACATGGATGGGGAAGTGAGCCTTGGTCGGGCAGCGGAGCTTTTAGAAGTGCTTCATTTCGAACTCGAGGAAAGACTTCGGAGGTTTGGCGCCCTGCCTCTCTCGGGCGGCGAAGCCGATCGAATCCAGGCGGAAGGGGTGGATGGAGGGACGTTGTGATTCGGGACAAAGCGTTGTGGAAAAGATTCGAGGCCGAGTGGCAGACGAAGAGGAACCAAGACTTTGAAGCTAATCTGAGGTTGTTCGAGACGTTGATCGAGCATGCTCGCTCGATAGGAGCATGGCCTCCCGATGACCCTATGGATGGAATCGAGGTGGACATTCGCCTCGCAAGGATGGTGAACACGTATGTCGAAAAACCTGCTAACGCGCCTGGCCCGGGCGCTGGATGAAAGCGCCATTTCCTACATGATCATCGGCGGTCAGGCTGTGCTGCTGTACGGCGAGCCTCGCCTGACCCGCGATGTAGACATTACCCTTGGGGTGACCCCCGATGCGCTGGAGAAAGTGCTGGACGTGGTGGAGCGCGTTGGGCTAAGCGTGCTGGTGCAGGCTGTGGAAGACTTCGTAGACCGCACTTGGGTTTTGCCTGCGCTCGATGAAGAAACAGGCCTCCGGGTAGACTTCATCTTTTCCTGGACTCCCTATGAGCAAGGGGCTTTGAGGCGAGCTCGGGAAGTGGATGTGGAGGGCTACCCGGTGAAATTTGCTTCGCCCGAAGACGTGGTGATCCACAAAGTGCTGGCCGGGCGTGCACGGGACACGGAAGATGTGCGCTCGATTTTGAGAAAACAAGCGATGGATCTGAACTATGTCAGGTCATGGCTGGAGCAATTCGATGCGACGTTGGGTGGAGACAACATTGGCCGGTTTGAAGCCGCGTTGCATGACGTTGGAGGGGAGAGGTAGAGAATCTGATTGGTGCGATGTTTCCTTCCGGTACTGATCGAGCGATGATTCCGGCTTGCAGCAACTCAAGCCTCAATACAACTCAAGTTCCCCTGTGACCAGATTTCCGCGTTACAGCCTGGGTGAAACAGCGCGTTGGAGCGTCTTGAAATTTCACGCGACGCAGTTCAGACCGGATAATCAGCCTGAAAATGCCCGTTTTCGGCCTGTTTTGAGGTCTTCTGCGTGGCCCAAGCTCCCTTGTGCGACGATTTTAGACGACGAAGATTTGCGGCGCAGCAGCGTCGGTGCTTTGCCAATATTCCCCAGCCGTAGGTACAATCGATTCTGGAAGCTGCTTTATTGTACTGTGTGGCCGTTCGATGCAGTTTGGAGGGACATGTGATCAGAATAGGTACTTCTGGCTTTTCGTACAAGGATTGGGTCGGGCCTGTTTATCCGGAAACGCTGGCCCCACACGAAAGGCTCAAACTCTACGCCGACGAGTTCTCCACGGTGGAGCTCAATGTGACTCACTACCGCATTCCAAGCACGCGCACCGTCGAGCGCTGGGTGCGCCAAACGCCGGACGGTTTTTTGTTCTCCGTCAAAGCCTTTGGGGGCTTGACGCACGAGCGCGACGAGTCTGCATTCGCTCCATTTGTCGAATCCTTGCAGCCGTTGATCGAATCGCGAAAACTCGGTTGCATTCTGGCCCAGTTTCCCTACTCGTTCCACGGTGTGCCCGAAAATCGAGAGTATCTGAAGAAACTGCGTGCTGGCCTGGGCGACCTGCCGGTAGTGGTCGAGTTCCGTAACGCCAAATGGGTGAACCAATCCACCTTCGATCTGCTGCGGTCGCTGGGGCTGGGGTTTTGCAGCGTGGACGAGCCCAGGCTACGGGGTCTGATCCCTCCCATTGCTGTAGCGACCGGCCCCCTGGGGTACGTGCGGTTTCATGGCCGGAACGCCGCCAAGTGGTATCGGCACAAGGAAGCCTGGGAGCGTTACAACTACGACTACTCCGAGGATGAGCTCCGAGAGTGGGTGCCGAAGCTGCATAAGCTGGATTCGACAGTACCTTTGACGCTGGTCTATTTCAACAACCATTTCGGCGGAAAGGCCGTGCGCAGCGCTCGGATGCTCGATCGACTGTTGCCGGGATGAGCTTTGTGCAACCGAAAGCCGAACCACGGACAAAACCAATGTGCAGTTCAAGCCTCTGCTCGTAGAGGGGGGCTGTGGTAGAGGATGTCCGAACATCGTTGCGATAACTCGCCGCATATGGCATAATATGCACATGAGATTCGAGAAGCTTGTCGAAATTGTGGGGAACCAACCGGTGTTCGAGACCGGGCTTTTGCTGGCCGGGGATGCAGACCCCGGCGACGTGCGGCGGCAGCTCTCGCGCTGGACCAGGGCAGGGCGAATCTACCAGTTCCGCCGTGGTCTCTACGCGCTGGCGCCTCCTTTCCAGAAAGTCAAGCCTCATTCCTTCATGATCGCTAACCGGATGGTGCGCGGCTCTTACGTCAGCCTGCAGTCGGCTTTGGCCTATTACGGCCTCATCCCCGAGGTGGTCTACGTCACCACCAGCGTCACCACCCTCAGGCCGGGAAGATGGGAAACTCCGCTGGGGGTCTACGAATTCCGCCACGTCAAGAAAGCCCTGTTCTTCGGATACCGCTCGCTAGAAGTTGTTCCCGGGCAGAAAGCTTTTGTCGCCACGCCGGAGAAAGCGTTGCTTGACCTGGCTCACCTGTACCCGGGCAGCGACGATCCTGCATACATCCGAGAACTTCGTCTTCAGAACATGGAGCGGCTCGACCTGGAACGGCTTCGGCGGATGGCTGAGCAGACGGGGAGTCCCAAGCTACGCAGGGTGGCCGTTATCGTGGCGGAGCTTGCCCGGGAGGAAACGATGGAGTACGAGATGCTATGAAAGAATATCTGTCCGAACTGGTACGGACTGCCGCCACACCTGCGCATGGGCGTAACATGGCCCGAGAGTACCTGCAGGCCAGGATATTGAGGGATCTGCAGCGGGCAGGGGCCATGATACCTCTGGCTTTTCATGGCGGTACTGCGCTGCGTTTCCTCTACTCCAGCCCCCGCTATTCAGAAGACCTAGATTTTGCACTGGAGCGGAAGCCAGAACTGTACGATTTCAGGGCATATCTGCGTGCCGTGCAAGCCGGCTTCGAGGCGGAGGGGTACACCGTAACCATCAAGGTCAGCGACCGGAAGACGGTGCACAGCGCTTTCGTTCGGTTCCCAGGGCTGCTCTATGAACTCGGCCTTTCGCCACACCGGAGCGAGGTGCTGGCGGTCAAGATCGAGGTGGATACGAACCCGCCCGTCGGTGCAGGGCTGGAGACCACGGTGATTCGGCGGCACGTGATGCTGCACCTGCAACACCACGACAAACCGTCTTTGTTTGCGGGGAAGCTTCACGCCATCTTGCAACGTCCATACACGAAAGGGAGGGACCTTTTCGATCTGCTGTGGTATCTTAGCGATCCGGATTGGCCTCAGCCCAACCTGACGTTGCTGAACAATGCTCTGGAGCAGACCGGATGGTTGGGGCCCCGGCTGACGGAGGAGAACTGGCACGTTATTCTGCGGGAAAGGCTTCGGAAGTTGAACTGGGAGCGGGTGCAGGAAGATGTCCGCCCTTTGTTGGAACCTGGTGCAGACACGGGAATGGTGACTCCGGACAGCGTAATGCGTGCCCTCGATGAATGGATGGCAAGACATGCCCATGGGACATCCGGGGGCGCCTCGGCCTCGGCGGCTGCAGGACACGTTTCGAAAAGAGGTGAGCGATGAACCACAGGATGGGATACCTTTCGGATGCCCCCGCCAGGGATGACGGTCTGAGTCTCGAAGCGTTCAGGAAGTCTCTGCTGGAGATATTGCTGGGCGCCGAGACGCCACTGACCGTGGGGGTATTCGGCACGTGGGGGAGCGGTAAGAGCACTCTCCTGTCCATGCTCAAGCGGGAGATCGACGCCAAGGGGCTGCATTATCTCCGCACCGTGTGGTTCACGGCCTGGAAGTACGACCGGGAAGATGCTCTCTGGCGCTCTTTCGTGCTGAGGGTGGTGGACGGGCTGTACCCAAGGGACGAGAGCGGGAGAAGACTCGCTCCCAAAGACGAGAAGCAGAAGGAGGCAGCGGAGCTCCTGGACAGGCTCGAAAAGGCGGTGTACGAGACGGTCTACTGGCCGGGAGAGAGCCGATGGGCCCTGGACACCGAAGCTTTCGTCACAGAGGGCATCCGACTCCCGCTGTGGCTCGCTTCCCACCTGGCCGGTCTGAGTGACGTCGCCAAAGCGATAGGATTCAAACCCGACCTGGCGAACCTGGTGGAGCGCAAGGTCAGGGAGTACCACATGAACCAGTTGCGGTTCATGGAGCAGTTTGCCGACGAGTTCGAGAGAGCCGTGAGACTCCTCTTGCAAGGCGAAGGCGGTGAGTTCACAGGGCGACTCGTGGTCTTCGTGGACGATCTGGATCGCTGTCTGCCCGAAAAGGCTGTGGAGATACTGGAAGCAATCAAGCTCTTCCTGGACGTTCCGGGGACAGTGTTCGTCATTGGGATGGATCGTGAGGTGATCCGCAGAGGCATCGAAGCCCATTACGGCGCCCTTCTGCGCTCGGTGATCGGTTCCGAAGAACCTCCAATCGATGGGGATAGGTACCTGCAGAAAGTCATCCAGATACCGTTCAACGTGCCGCCGCTGGATGTGGGAGCCAGGCGCGACTTCATCTCTTTCCTTGAGGACAAACTTCCGGAGAAATTCCGGCTGGATGAGGTGACGCGGCAGGTGATAGCCCGCGGCGTGTTCCCGAATCCGAGGCAGGTCAAGCGGGTTCTGAACGTCTTCAACCTGCTGCGTCAGATAGTGCTGAACCAGGTCGAACAGAAGTTGATGGAAAAGGACGCCATCTCCTGGCCTTTGCTGGCAAAAGCCGTGCTGATTCAGAGCCAGTGGCCTGAGGTGTACAGGTGGTGGCGGCAGTATCCTACCCTTGTTCAGACCCTGGAAGAGCAGTTCATGCAGCACCCTGTGACTGAGGAGACCATGCTCAGAGGCCGCGTCCCAACTGAGGAGGAAGCCAGGCAGGAACCCAGAGGAGGCGGAATACTCGGTGAAATCCGGAAGAACCGCACCAGATATTCACTTCTGGCTGAAGCGTTGAGCTACCCCAAGCATGAGGAGAAAGATGCCGAGAAGAACCGCTTCGAAGGGTTGAGCCGCAAGCAGTTGTGGGCTTACATTGGATTGGTTGGAACCGTGGAATCCGTAGCAGGCGCAACCCGGTCCTCAGGTACCGCTACGTCGGCGGCTCCTTCGGTTTTCGGGTGGTTGTCTCCCCATCGCAATACCTCTGAACACTGATCCTCTGAACTGCGGATTACCTGGTGACCGGAGACAGGGATTTGCGCGTGTTGGAAGAGGTGAGCGGGGTGCGTATCCTCACTCCCAGGGAGTTCATGGAAGTTCTCGCAGGGGAAAGGTGACCTTCTGTCCGGTGACCAAGCCCCTACTACGATTTTGTCTCACAGCCTGTCTTCCTGAGCCGGTTCCACATCCGGCACTTTCGACATGGCGCTTTCGACCACGGGCCGCACGCTTCTCCAGGTACTCCTCCGTCGTCAGCGCCGACAGCTTCTCCGCCAGAGCCAGGGCTATGAGCTGGTTCATCGACACATTCTCTTTTTTCGCCGCTTCCTTCAACGCCCGATGCAGATAGTCAGGCAATCTCACGCTTATCGTGCTCATCATATCCTCCCAATCTCTTCCACAAACTCCTTCGGCGTGACCGCGCGTATCCCGAATCGCTCGGCTCCTTTGCTGAGGCAAACACGTTCGTGTCTATGACGATCCTGTAGCCCATTGCGATGATATCATTTACGGTATTGCCGGAGATGTCAAAAGTGCTTCCCCAGAGCTCGGGCATGAGTCAGGACTCAATCTTTCTCTCAAGCCGATCTTCTCCCAGCCCGAAAGCGCCCCACGACGACGTTCCAGCGCCCCTTTCTCCGCAAGGAGACGGAAAGATGCCATGACCGGGTGATACATGACAGCCTTTCGAAGTAAATCGAAAGCCGAAAATCCATCTTCGTGGCTTTCTCGATGCATCTGAGAGAAAGCGCAGCCTGCCAACTGGGGTTGATGGAGGTCCTAACGAGGCCATGGGGTAATCCTGGGGGCCCATAGGACCCCCAGGATTACTTCGAACTCCCGCCGTGCTGGCTCAGGTTGACAGAGGAGCAGGTTAGATGATATCCTTATATCAGACGGCCCTTAGCTAAGTCTGGTCAGTTCAGAGGAGGGAACGATGCCAGCAGTGAAAGTAAACATCCATCAAGCGAAAACGAACCTCTCCAGGCTGGTCGAGGATGTCCTGAAGGGGGAGGAAGTCATCATTGCCAGGGCCGGACACCCTGTTGCCAGGCTGGTGCCTCTCCAGCGGCCCAGGAAGCTGGGGCTGCTATCGGGTCGGCTGAGCGTTCCGGACGATTTCGACGAGCCGCTTCCAGAAGAACTTCTCGCAGCGTTCGAGGGGCGTGAGTGATGCGCATACTCCTGGACACTCACATGCTGTTGTGGGCGCTGGCCGAACCGGAGCGCATACCTGAGGACGTGCGTGAGGAACTGATCTCCCCTGCCAACGATGTGTTGTTCAGTGCGGCCAGCATCTGGGAGATAGCTATCAAGGCGCAGATCGGTCGCCTGCCGCTGTCGATGCCGTTGGAGGCGATTGCAGAGGCTGCGTTGGCGTCAGGGTTCCGGGAGTTGCCGATTCAAGCACTGCACGCCGCCGCTGTGTACAGACTTCCTTTGCATCATCGTGATCCTTTCGATCGCATCCTGGTAGCCCAGGCCATTACCGAACCCGCTCACCTGTACACGGTGGACAGGGTGCTTTCGCAGTATTCAGAGCTCGTCGTGATGGTCAGGAAACTCTAACCTTTGGCACGGCCGTTCGAGTTCGGATGGAGAAAGGCTTCAGGAATAAATCCTGCAGGCCTCCAGGCGACCATCGAACTCAACCGGACAAAGTGCGCCAGGTTGACGCCGACGAAGAGAAAGATGTACCATGTACGCGGCTCTGACAGAATTCCTGTAACTGTTCTGATACATGGCGACCGCCAAGGGTGGCCGGAAAGAGCCGAGAGTCTCTCACCAGCACACCTCCCAAACCGGCAGTCGACATCCGGCCTCCCCCACGCACGGAGGATGTGCAATGCTGCCAGACTCGAAATCCGCAGACCTCGCAGACCGCTGCCGGGAGGAAGTAGAACATTTTCTCCTGGGGAGCAAGATTGAGTCCACCTATTGCTACGATCTCTTTCGTATGGCGTGTGTCCGGGGCGACCAGGAAGCGTGGAAGGAAGTCTACTCTATCTTCTCCTTCCTGGCCCGCCGGTGGGTGTCGAAGAATTCCCTCTACCAGGCCTCCAGCGAGTCGATGGACTCCCTGGTGAACCAGGCGTTTTTCACCTTCTCCCGGTACGTCACCCCGGAACGCTTTTCCAAATTCCCTACCCTTGGCAGCCTCCTGGCCTACCTGAGACGATGCACGTCCACGGCGGTGGTGGACGCGTGGCGGCGGGTACACTTCCCTGGCGCTGGACGCTTCCGGTTGGCCACACATCAGTTACTACGACGGGACCAACTTTGATCTGAAATACGCCTACAAGGATAGCAATGGCTGGCACACCATGACGGTGGACAGCGATGGCCGGGTGGGCCAGTACACCTCCCTGGCGCTTGATTCCCTTGGTCGGCCATACCTCAGCTATTACTACTATAACACCGGTGACTTGAAATACACATGGCGGGGGGAGTGGGTACCGCCAACACCCACGCCGATCACTCGCAACGTCCACCTGCCGCTGATGCTGCGCTACACTCGATAATAGGACTACGGTCCGGATGCTGGGACGGGCGGCAACCTGCCTCAGCACCCCACGGTCGGGAGATGAAATTGTGAGAACGCGAGTTCTGGTTTTGTTTGCTCTTGTGGTAATACTGACTTTGCTGTCCGGTGGAACGATGTCTGTTGCTATTTCGAAAGCATCGGACAGACCTACTCAGACTTGGGCACAGGCTACGCCGCAGGGTAGTAACGGCTCTCGATCCACTACCACTCAGTCATCGAATCCCTCGTTTGACCTGAGGCCCTTGCAACGTAGGAAGGGCATGGTGAGTCTAAAGCCCAAGGGTATCTCTGCCCCAAGAGGTGCTATGGCTTTGTCTGCTCTGATGGGGCGGATTGCCTTTATGTCCAATAGGGATGGCGATTTCGAGATTTACGCCATGAACGCCGACGGTAGTGGCCAGGTCGCTTTGACTGCCAACACAGCGACGGAGTCCTCCCCCGAATGGTCGCCCGACGGAAGAAAGATCGTGTTCCTTTCCCTGCGTGATGGGAATGCCGAGATCTACGTAATGAACGCCGATGGCTCCGGCGTGAGCCGCCTGACGAACAACCCGGCCAACGGGCTTCCTGCTTGGTCGCTGGATGGTTGGCGCATCGCGTTTGTGTCCGATCGCAATGGCAACGAGGAAATCTACGTAATGAACGCCGATGGCTCCGGCGTGAGCCGCCTGACGAACAACCCGGCCTGCGATGAGTGGCCCGCTTGGTCGCCGGTGCCATAGGGTGATGGTCGCCTGAGCGCGGCCTTTTCCCCCGACGGCACCCTTCTGGCTTCTGGGTCTTGAGGACGGCGCGGTGCGAACGTGGGGGTGGCAGATGCAGAGAACTGGGGGAGGTAAGTGGGGAGAATGTCGTGGTACCCGGTCCGCTGAAGAGTGTGACTTGCCAGGACGACGTCACCGTGATATAGTTAGGGCAGTTGCACTATAGGGCAGTCGCCCTATCAAGAGGAGGTCCTTATGCCCATCCCTTTCTACCCACCCCACCTCCGCTCCCTCTTCACCGACCGGGAGCGGGAACTGGACCGATTGCAGCAGGCCACCGCTGATCTGGCCGCCGGTCGTCCTCGCCACCTGGCCCTCTTCGGCCTGCGTCGCATCGGCAAGACCCTCCTTCTGCTGGAACACACCGCCCGCCTCCTGGAGGCCGCCCCTACCGGTCCTGTTCGCCCCGTCTACGTGGACTTTGAGGAACTGGTCACCTCTCCCGAACTGTTCAGCCGCCGCTACGTGGGCCTGGTCACCTTCTGGGCTTTGACCCAGGGAGAGGGGGAGATAGAAGCCTTCCTCACCCCCACAGCGCTCCTCGGCGGGCCGGCGGCCGGCCTGCGCTGCGTTGCCCAGACACTGGCTGCGATGGAGAACGCCCGCGATGATCCCGCCACCCAGGTCACCCTGGCTTTGGACTTTCCGGAGAAATTGGCACAGGAATTGGATTGCCGGCTGCTCCTCCTCGTGGACGAGTTTACGGAGTTCGCCGTCCTGGGTAACTACCCGTCCGTGCGCCGCCCCTGGCACCTCTTTCGGGCGGCGATGCAGCGACACGGACGGCTGGGATACGTCGTCGCCGCCTCGGCCATCAACGCGATGAAGGCGATGATTCAGGAAGGGGACTCTCCTCTCTTCCTCCAGTTCGAGATGATGGAGGTGTCGCTTTTCCCTCCCGACGCTACCCTGGCCCTGGCAGAGCGGGTACTGGGCGACACCCCGTCGCCGGGAGTGGGCCGCCAACTGCACCGGCTAACCGGCGGTCATCCTTTCTACATCCACGCAGTGGCGACCCGGCTGAGCGGGCTGGCCCCTTCACCGGCCGACCTGCAACCGGAGGATGTCTCACGGGCTTTCGTGCTGGAAGCGTTGAACCGCAGGGGGCAAATCTACCACTATTGCCGCTACCTGTATGACGTATCGCTACGGCGGGCGCGAGGCTACGGCATCCTCAAGGCCATCCTTCAGGTACTGGCCGAGGAGGAAGGACTGACTCTCAGCGAGCTGGCCCGCCGGATCCGCAAGGGAGCCTCCACCACACGGAGTTACTTGCGGGCGCTACAGGAGGTGGACCTGGTAGTGGAGGACGGAGGGGAATATTTCTACCGCGATCCGGTGTTGCGCTATTGGGTGGGGGCGATCACGCGGGGCATCGAGGTAGACCCGTCGACGAGCCGGGCGACGTTGGCCCCCTTGCTGGCGGACCTGGAGGCGGAGCGCTTCCGCCTGACCACCGAACTGGGTCGGGCCAGGGAGGCAGGGGTGCGGGACTTGGTGCGAAGTTTCGCCGGTCAGACGGTGGAAGGGGCCTGGCTGGGGCTCAGCGGCCCGTTCCGGCTGCCGACTTTCCATCGGGTAGCACCTTATCGCTCTCCTGATGGTCAGATAGAGGTGGACGCCCTGGCGGAGGATGGCGAGCAGTGGGCGGTAGAGCTCAAATGGCGGGGCAAGGCGGCCGGGAAGAAGGAACTGGCGGCTCTGCTGAGAAAAGCGCAGGCGCTGTCGGCACGGCCTTGGTTCATCAGCCGGAGTGGTTTCACGCCCGCGGCGCGGGCATACGCCGCCGAGCACGATATCCTGATCTCCACCCGGGCCGACCTGGAGAAACTGGAGAAGCATTTATGCAGGACCGCGAGATGATGGAGTAGACGGATGCCCTTTCGTCCCCAGATTGGCGATCGACTGGCCATTGATGACGTGACTTACCGCATCGCGGAGCATCCGGCTGCCCCCGGCATGCCTCACGGCCAGGAAGGCCGTGCAGGGATCGTGTGCCATCTGCTGGCCTCCGGCAAAGGAGCCGTGGGTGAGATGGCCCTCAAAGTGTTCAAGCCCCGCTTTCGGCTTCCATTCCTGGTCTCCCAGGCGAAGAAACTGGCGGTCTCGGCAGACTTGCCCGGCATGCAAGCCGTGCAGGATTTTGAACGTGGACTTCTCATCGGCAACAACAAAGGGGCACTATTTATGTACTCTATGGGAATGGGAAATGGGAGAGGGAACAATAGGGAGCAAGAAGCTGCCAGTTCCCCAGAGTGCAGCCAGCAATCCAGGGCTTCTCAGTTACCTCTCATGATGAGTGATAGCGATTACGAATCGCCAGCGGAGCGATGATGGTCCCTGAGGCGATTGCCCTGAGCCGCCGCTGACGGCGGCGCATGTGCCCGGAGGTCGGGCAAGGAGGAATATACTCTACTCTAGTTTCGCCAAAAATGGTGCTGGAACCTTAACAACCACCACAAAGGCATCTGATTTTTCTTCAACTAGGCAGTAATACTGGCGCGACGAAGCCAAGGGACACCCTCATGTCCCCCAAGGACGTTGTAATGTAGCCTTAGTTCTGAGCGATGGCCTCAGATGAGAGCCCACTCGGCGGCGACCAGGACTTTGTCTACCGCCACATCCACCTGCCTGGTCTGAATGGCTTCATCAATGACCGAGCGCAACATAGCCCGAAGATGCCCCAGGCGATGCTGACGGATGAAGTCTGCCAGGGAGTCGGAAGTCTGGCCCTGCAGGTAAGCCTGAGCGTAGCGGTACTGCAGATAGTTGAGCGCCAGGACTACCACGGCGAACCATTTCTGAGTAGCCTCGAAGCTTTGCAATCGGAAGTCACCCACCCCCAGGGGCTTCTTCAGGTAGAAGTTGTCGACCTCCACAGGCCAGCGCATCTGGTAGATCTTCAGGATCTCACCCACACTCAGAGAAAGGTCTGTGCAGATGAAATACCTGGGGTGTTTGTCACCCCTGTGCCGTTTCGATATCAGTGCGCGGACTTCGCCAACCCCAGCCTCCAATGAACCGAGGATGGAGCGCACCAGGTAGGTGCGTTTCCCATCTTTCCCGTCCGCAGCCTTCAGCGTGACCCGCTGGTAAGGCTTGTGCTTGAGCACCTGGTCGTATTGGTCAATACGCTTCTTGTCGACGCGCCGGTTGCGCTTGATGGCGCTGATGACGTGCCATTCTCGCCTTCGGCAGAATTTGATCAGCTTAGCGGATGCGTACCAGGAATCAAAGAGAACATAGACTCGGTAGTCTTTTGGCAGCATCCCGGTCAGCTCAACCAACATCTCCCGAGCCAGACTGTACTTGCCCCGTAATGCAATCGGTTTTCTTTGGGGCGTCTCCGGTTGAGCCGCCGAACGGTCTTCCTCCGCAGGTACAGACGTGTATCGAACAGGAATCCAATAGGCCCTATGTGGATATGTACCTCTACGTACACATATCCATTGACGTAGACCCGTTTCCTGCGTGTGCTCTCATTGTGATTGTGTTGGAAGTCCACCACTTCCAGATGTCGGGTTGCTTTCCCCTTCTTGCCCAGGCTGTCATCTATGCTCATGTAGATGACACGATCCAGTTCGAGGCGGTGGGCAAGCTCCAACATCTTCTGCAACATGAAGTGCTTGCGTGGCTTGCTGATGGCTTCTGCCTCCCAGGGGCTTTCACGGAAGAAGTCCGCTGCAGCTTTGGGCCCAGGAGCTTTCGCCAACAGTCGATACAGAGCGCTCAAGGTCTTCCGACCATTGTGTGTTAGTAGCGCATCAATGACGTTAAGCAGGTGTCGCTTTTGTGGTTGGTAAAGTGCGAGGTTAAGTGCCTGGATGAATGCGACAAGTTCCGCAGGGTGTTGTATAATTGCTGTGAGCATTGGTACCTCCTGGTTGTTGTATTTAATTGACGTAATTTTACCAGAAGGACCAGTGCTCGCCCTAATTGGACATCATTTTGGCGAAACTACAGTACTCTATTGAGGACTGGGGCACTGGGTATTGGGACGACTGACCAGATGGCCGAAGCGTGACAGTCAGTGTTTTATTGAAACTCTGGAGGCGGTTGCATCAAGCTCTTCTAGACGAGAGGTCAGATTTTCGGCGACAATCAAGTCTTCCCCAGGCAGGGTGTTCCATAGCAGGCTGCTGGGAATAAGAAAGAAGTGCTACACGGACAACACAAGCAACGAGAACCGACTACGTAAGCAATTCGACAAACTCATCACGAGTCAGGCCAGCGCTTTTGATGATCCGTAGTGTCAGTCCACGCCCTAGATCACGGTTGTGGAGGGGAATAACCACCTGTTATCCGAGGTAGGGTTATGCCCCCTCATCCGCATTAAAGTTGTGCCCCTTTCTTCTTGATGGTTTTACGTAGCTTACCTTCATTGACCGTATAGCCTTCGCATCAAAGCACTTTGGGGCTATTTCCCGAATCACTTTGCCTCTTTCATCCTTTACCACCCATATCCGCTTCTGAGCATCCCAATTTACCCAAACCTCTTGCCTTGCATACCGACGCCCTACCGAGTAAGCCCTGTTGTACAGGGTGATCTGCCCATTCTTCCCAACTTTCCGCGTCCACTGCCCTGTAGCCAGTCGCTTGTGCACTTCACTCAAAGACCACCGCTTTTCCTCCTCTGCTGCACAATACTTCCGCGCATTGGCTGTAAGCTCGGGGAGCCGCTCGAGGCGAGTCCTACCGTCCTCCCCTCGGTACTTCTCCCGTTGCATCTTTATCGCCCATTCCAGCCGCTCTTGCCCTGTTTCTATATCCTTCCACTTCTTCGGCTCGCTCCATTGTTGAAGCACTCCTTGGCTCCGCTCAACCACCCCGTTGCGCTGGGGTTTATTGGGCGGTATCCACACCACATCTATCCCAAATCCCATCCACCACAATGCCATCGCTGGCGGCAGCCCTCGAGACCTTCCCCAAGGGTTCCCATTGTCAACACGTATCCGCTCAGGAAGCCCCCATTCTTCCATTACTTCCCGGAAGAACCTCTGCATCTCCTGCTGCGGAATCTGCTCCACCTGCCGATAGGGGGAAAATGCGCCCACCCAACACTGCACCACTCTTCTCATCTGTCACTGTAGTCCAACTGTACTTCCCCACCTCCACCCCATCAATCTGCCATACTTCGTGCACTTTCCTGGCTCGCTCCTCATTCCCCTTTACTTTCCTCTGCCTCGCTCGCTGTATCTTCCCACGCCGCCACCACGCCTGCAAGGTACGCTCCTTGGGTACTTCTTCCTTCGGCCAATGCTCCTGCAATATGGCCCGAATCACCCCAGCTCCCCACCCAGGATGCTCTCGTTTCAACTCCATCGCCTCTTCATAAATCTCTCTCTTGGTCCGTGGCTCTTGCCACCCTTCTTTGTACCGAGTCGCTAACCCAGCTTTCCCTCTCTTCAGATATTGCCGCCATATCCTCCGTATCCCCCAGTAGCTGTATCCCAACGATTCGGCTATCTGGGCTAGTGATTCCCCTTTTTCCTTACGCTCAACAATCTCCAACCTATGGGCATATGGAATCGGGGCAGGCATGATTCCACCTCCTTTTACATAAAAAGATTTCACAGTCCCACAGGCATAATTATACAGCGTTTTTTAGGGGGTACAACCCTACATCGCATGACACCACCCGACGTCCGTCGCTCTCACGCCATAGGACAACATGACTACCCGTCTGCAGCTTGAAAGCCCACACATTCTAAGCCTCTGAAAGGTTGATGGGGTTCCACGGTGGGCAGACGAGACATCATGCTGGTTCCAGGTTCACGCTCAGTCGTCCAATAAGTTGTTCATCGAGGGACTCAACAGGAACAGGTTCGCCCTGCTTGCGCAGGCTGATGCAGTAGGCACGGATAGCGTCAGCAGCCATTTCACGAGCCTCTTCCAGGGTACGTCCTTCCGTGTAACAGCCCGGTAAGGCGGGAACAGAGACCAGATACCCTCCTTCAGGCTGGCGTTCGATAATGATCGTAAACTGGTATGTATCCATGGCAATGTTTGCCTCATTATCAAAGGCGATGTAGTCTGGAGCTCATTGGTTGGTCCAAATGATGCAGTCTGGGATCAACCACTACACGCAAACAGTATAGCACAATTCTCACACCCAGACGAAGGGGATCATCGTGAATCATGAATCGCAAACCGTTTCTCGTAGTACTTGCCGAGCTGATTGTAGCCTACTGGCCTCAGTTGAACCTGAGGTGGTATGGCTGGCTGCGTGCGTTGTTTCCCACGCCGGGCAACATCTTGTTCACACTGATCATCGTAGCTGGGCTGCTCTGGGCGCAGAGCGCTGGCGCGCTGCCGTTAGGGCGACCCGGCAGGATCGGCCCTACCACCGCATCCACTGGCACGATTGCGTGCCAGGGCCGGCTGGCAAATGCGGACGGCAACCCCCTGACCGACACCGTGAATATGATCTTTCGTCTTTACGCCCAAGCCAGCGGTGGCGCGCCCCTGTGGGAGGAGCAATGGACTGGCTCCAACGGCGTGCAGGTCAGCGATGCTTGTTCAACGTCATGCTGGGCAGCCTGAACCCCATTCGCCAGGATGTGACCAGGGGCATGACCAGCTCTTCCTGGGCATCACCGTGGGCACGGACGACGAGATGACCCCGCGGGTGCAGTTAGGGAGCGTGCCCTTCGCGGTGCAGGCTCTGACCGTGCCAGATGGTAGCGTTACCACTAAACGTGAATGGAGACTTGGGGGTGAACCGGCACATTGGAAATCGTAGGACAAGCGGTCGGTCCAGTCGGTTACATTAAAGCAAATGGCGATTTCGCAGCGTATGGAACAAAATCCGCCGGCCTAAACAATCCTCCTTCAGAGGCTTTCAACTCCCTCAAGAAGCAGTTCTCTGACAAAGGAACAGAGAATCCCACCAAGCTCCGGATAATGGCCAGCCTTTCAGGAAACGGGTCAGTAAAAATCTTCCGCAGGGAAGATGAGCAGGATGCAAGCTGTGGTGATGACAGGCTCAGCAGCTTCACGGCCCAAGCTTTCAGCCTTCTTTATGGTCGAACGTGAGCCCCTTTTTTGTGAAGAGTTCAAGGCAGGCATCGACAACAGTAGGATCGTAAAGCCTGCCCCTGTTCTTCTCAATCTCCGCAAGCGCCGCTTCGACTCCAAGTGCCGGTCGGTAGGGACGGTGAGAGGCCATTGCTTCTACCACATCGGCGACGGCAAGGATCCGTGCTTCAAGGATGATCTCATCACCTTTTAGCCCTTGCGGGTACCCCGAGCCGTCCAGCCGTTCGTGATGCTGGAGCACGATATCCGCGACGGGCCAAGGGAAGTCGATCTCCTTTAAAATGTCATAAGCTATCCTGGGATGAGCTTTGATCAGATTCATCTCTATCTCACTCAGTTTAGAGGGCTTGCTGAGGATCTCAGCCGGCACGGATATCTTACCGATATCATGGATCAATCCGGCCATGTGAATCCCCTCCACTTTCTCCTCAGGAAGGCCCATCTCCTTAGCAATGGCACTTGCAAGCTCTGCCACCCGGCGCTGATGCCCGGCAGTATAGGGATCGCGTATCTCGGTGGTGGCTGCCAGAGCATAGATCGTTCCCTCTAATGCCTTTTGCAGATTCTTTAAGCTTCGCTCAAGGTTTTCTTCTGCCTGCTTACGTTCGGCGATTTCCTGCTGCGCTTGTTCGAAGAGCTGCGCATTCTTGAGGGCGATGGCCAGGTTATTGGCGAGGATCGTCACATCTTTTGCATCCTCATCGTCAAAGGCGCCGGTTTCAGTGCTGAGAAAGCTTGCAACTCCCAAAAGGTGTCCTTTATGCGCCACGGGGACAAAGAGTGCCGAGCGGATGGTTTCATCGGCCGGGATCCACCTTGGGTCGCGCTTTGCATCAGTGAGAATCAGCGGCTCCTGCGTCTGGCCAACCAGCCCCACCAGCCCGCGTTCTTCGCCAAGGCGAAACACAAGCTCCCGCTGAAGCCGGGGCAGGATCTCGTCAGAAAAGCCCACAGACTCCGATAGGTGAAACGTTTGCTCCTTCTCGTCGAACGCAAAATAGTTTGCGTAAGCATAACCCATCGCCTCGACAACCGTGCGCAAGGCGTGGGGAGCGAGTTCACCCAATGGCCGGACCGCAGCCAGGCTGGTGCTTACCCGGTATAGGACGGTCAAGCGCCTGTTCGCCTGTTCGAGTTCCAGCATCTTGTCTTCCAGTTTGCGGATCAGAGCCTCGTTGTACTCCTTGAGAAAGATCTTCTCTTCCTCCACCGGCTCATGTGGCGCAACCAGGCGGCCCTCCTCGGCCTCGCGGATGACCTCCCACAGCATCTCAACAAACGCGGCTGGTTCCACCGGTTTTCGAATGAATCGCTCCGCCCCCAGACTCAGAGCTAATTCTTCGTCTTTGGGATCG
Organism: Anaerolineae bacterium; assembly: GCA_015486235.1. Classification (GTDB taxonomy): domain Bacteria; phylum Chloroflexota; class Anaerolineae; order S016-19; family S016-19; genus S016-19. The sequence goes on along the minus strand of WFSD01000158.1, from coordinate 7,513 downwards.
GCGTATGTGGCAGTGTAAAACACAAACGGGATGCTCTTTAGAGCTGGGTCCTTCTTCCACTTTCGGCACAGGGTGAACCCATCCATCACCGGCATCAGGATGTCAGTGATGATTATGTCCGGGGGAGCGCGCCGAGCCTTTTCTAACGCCTCAGCCCCGTCCCGCGCCAGGGCGACTTCGTAGCCAGACCCTTCCAGGAGGACTTGTAACATGTAGAGGTTCTGTTCATTGTCATCAACGATCAGAAGTTTGGTCATGGCTCACCTCCAATACGGATTTCGACTCAAAGATCATGTCTCCTTTACTCTTACTTTTCCCACTTTTAATTCTAACCAAAAAAACTGAATCACAAAGTCCTCACAGGTATCGCTCAATTTCGGCAATGAATGTGTCGGCGTTGATCGGCTTCTCGATGTAGCCGGTGCAGCCTGCCGCCAGGGCCTTCTCCCTGTCACCGGTCATGGCGTAGGAAGTCAAGGCAACAATGGGGATTTCGCCATTCACCTCCGACGTTCTTATCCTCCTTGTCGCTTCTAAGCCGTCAATGTCTGGAAGCTGAATGTCCATGATGATCAAATCGGGTTTCTCCTGGATTGCCAGCTTCACGCCCGTTGTCCCGTCTCTTGCCTCGATGACCTCGTATCCGTTCTTCTCCAGGATAAAGGTCACCAGGTAAAGGTTCTGTTCGTTGTCCTCAATAGCAAGGATCTTAGCTTTCATCTTTTCCCCTCGATGACTTTTTACCCCATTGGCAATGTGAAGGTAAAAGTGCTTCCCTTCCCTAGTCCTCCGCTCTCGGCCCAGATCTCACCACCCAGCATCTCCACAAGCTTCTTGCAGATGGACAAGCCCAGCCCTGTCCCCTCGTACTGGCGGGTTAAGCCGGTATCGATCTGCCGGAACGCCTTGAACAGCTTGTCCATGTCCTCCGGCCTGATCCCGATACCGGTATCTACCACCCGGGTCACAAGCCAATTGTCCTTCACCTGGCACCAAATGTGCACTGTTCCCTTGTCGGTGAATTTGATCGCGTTGTTGAGCAGGTTGATGAGGATTTGTTCCACCCGCCGCCGGTCGCTTGTGATCTGGCCCACCTCCGGCCCTATATCAACGGTGAGCGCAAGGTTCTTCTCCTTAGCCAGAGGGGCCACCGTCTGCACCACTTTCTCAATGGCCTCGCGCATGTCGAACGGCTTGGAGATAATCTTTACCTGGCCTGCTTCAATCTTGGAAATGTCCAGCACGTCGTTGATCAAGTCGAGCAGATGCCGTGCGCTGTTGCGCACCATGCCCAGTTGTTTGGCCTGTTCGGCGTTCAGAGGACCGGCCAGGCCTTGCAGAAGGATGCCGGTGAACCCAAGGATCGAGTTAAGCGGGGTACGCAGTTCATGGGACATGGTTGCCAGGAAAGCCGATTTCAGGTGGTCGGCAGCTTGTGCTTTCTCCATCGCGATTGCCAGCTCCGCTGTGCGCTTGGCCACCTCCTGTTCCAATTCAGCCGCATTGCGCTGGACCCGCTTGAATAAGCGCGCATTTTGGACAGCAATAGCGATTTGTGCAGCCACCGTCTCCAATACACGCTCGTCGGCTTCGGTGTAAGCGTTGCTTCGGGTCGTTTCTACGTTCACCACCCCGATAACCCGGTCACCAACCCGCAACGGCACGCAGAGTTCAGAGCGTATCCCCTCGCGCATCCCGTGGTAGCGAGGGTCCTGGCGTACGTCCCCCACACGGAGACTGTGGCCGGTCTTTGCCACCCATCCGGTAATCCCTACCCCCACCCGGATATCGTGGGATGCCACGTAGGCCTTGTCGGCTTCCACGAAGGCAGGGCCTTGCCCCTGGTTACTTAGGGCGAAGGGAACTAACCTGCCGGTTTCCTCCTCCACCAGCAACACAGCCCCGTACTCATAATTGAGTGTCTGCTCTAGCACGGCGATGATCTCCTGCGCCAGGGCCTCCGGACTGTATAGCTTTTGCAAGCGTCGGCCGGCTTCGTGTATCGCCTCCAGCTCTCGTACACGTTGCTGTACCGCTTCATGCAAGCGTGCCTGCTGGATTGCGATTGCCAGCTGGTCGGCCACCTCGCGCGCGATCTCGATCTGCTCTTTGATAAGGGCACCCGGTTCTTCTGATCCCAGGGTAAGAACCCCGAGCAGCTCATCCTGGACGATGAGCGGAACGTTGATGTAGGAGCGTATTCCTTCGGCCTTCAGGAGTCGAACTGCTGGTGACGGTTGGGAGAGGGTTTGAGTGTCTTTCACGATCTGAACCTGGCCTTGCCGGAGGGCTTCCGTGATTCCGAAAGCATCCAACGAAACATGTACTCCCGTATTTACCTTGGTCTCATCGTTGGCACACGCGGCAAGCACGGTAGCCTCGCCAGTCTCGAAGTCAAATTCCACGACGCTTGCCCAGGCGCAAGGTACCAACTGCCGGATGCCTTCAACGGCAGCCTGAGCAAGAGCCTCCGACGACTGAGCCCCTAAGATGCCTTGATCCATCTTGCGCAGGATCTCCAGGCGCTTGGTATACTGGCGCAGTTCGTCCTCGGCCCGTACTCGTTCGGTGATATCTTCCTGCACCACAACGATATTGGGCCGCTGGCCGACGCCGGCCGGGATGGCGAACAGTGTGGAGTAGACATGCAAGGTTTCCCGGCGCGTGGTGGGGTACTTGACCATTACCATGTCCAGGTTCTGGTGGTAGTGAACCAATTCGCCAGCCCAGGCGCGTTCGAAGTAGGTTAGTAGCGGCTTTTCTGCCTCGGTAGTGTCACGGTAGATGTTGTACCGGCCAATGATCTGGCTCGGATCGGTCACGCCGAACAAGTCAAGCGCCGCCTGGTTGGCGAAGATGATTGTCCCTTCACCATCGCATATCCACATGCTAAACGGGGCATTCTCTAAAACCGAGCGATAGCGTTTTTCGGTTTCTTGCAGTGCCTTCTCCGCCCGCTTGCGTTCGTTCAGTTCGTCATTCAAAGCCAACGCTTTAGCCTGGATCTCCCGTTCCAGCCCAACCATTTTCCCGGTGAGAGGCCGAAGCAACAGCGCTGTGCCAACGGTGCCGAGCAATATCAAGATCACGATGATGCCGCCGATAGCAACGGCTTGTTGGGTGATAGGAGCATAAAGCTCTCCCTTGTCCATCTTGACAAGAAGACCCCAATCGCTCCCATGAATCGGCCCATAGGCGATGACCTCAGGAGAATCGGATGGTTTCAAGATACCAACTTCTTGATGAAGCGCTTTTTCGAAGGCCAACCCGAGAGGCGAGTCAAGCGGAATCCCTCCGGGAGGGACCTTGTTGCTTCCCCGCAGTGGGAAGAACAGCTCAACCCGCTGATCGTGCACGGATCCTAAGAGCGTTTCTCCGGTTTTGCCAAGCCCTGTGTAATCCTGGACGATCTTTTGTAGCCGTCCCAGATCGAACAGGACGATATCGGTTCCGACCCGCACCGATTGATCGTTGAGGATAGGAGCACCCACAACCAGGTAGGTCCTGTCTCCTATGGCGATCGGATCATGAACGATTGGCTCTTTGGAGGCTTTCCCTGGGAGAGGCCAGAACTCCTTGGGAATCGGCGTCCCCACCTGAACTACAAGGTTGCCTTCCTGGTCGAGGCGGGAGACACCCTTTACTTCCGCGGAAAGACTCATGGCATCCACAAGTTTGGGTGCGGTGAAATTCACCAACTCGTCCAGGCCGATCTGACCTTTGTTGTAGGCTTCCAGGTAATCACGAATCCTGGTTCTGCTGGTGATCTGTAAGGCGACGTCCTTAGCTCGCGCGAAGTATTCGTCAATTGCCAGGGTCTTGTTCTTGACAGCAAAGGAGAGGTCTTGCTCTGTGTCCTCTTTAAGGTGGTTAAAAAGGGGGGTGATGCTCACAAAAGCGACGACAACGCCGATAACAAGAATGGCCAGCGCGGAATAGATGATAACGGAACGCTGTAAGTGTTCAGATACACGCTTATTGGGCATGGTTCATTTCCTCAATCTTTCGGAAAAAACCCTCGCTTGGGAGGATTTTTGCACCTCGACAGTAGCATTCACAATCACCGATGGGCTATACACGGCCTACGTATGCCCCTAAATTGTCATTGGCGAAGGGTGGACATAACCGACTACGCTTCGTTTTTCACAACCTTCGGTCTGTTCCACACTTGCATGCGCTTCTACGACTCGTTTCAGTACGAAAAGCTGACTGCTGGTCGAGGGCCCTATGTGCCAGATCTGACCGGCTTGGGGACTGTCAGGCACTATGCCCATACTACATGGGTCTCTCGTTTCTGACCACTTGCTTTGGAGACCCTTTGCCAGCCGTATATGTCCAGGCGCACGGTGAGAAATGTCCCACAGACATGAAAACCCGCCGAAGCAGCTTAACTTCGGCGGGCTGCTATGCTATCTATGTCTTACCGAGATGTTGCTACCACTAAAGATATTTTATAATGCCTGGCGAGAAGCGTCAAATCCAGGTTGTGAGCCAGGAGCGCAGGTACTAGGTAAACCAAAGGAGATCCCGCATAAACTGCCGGCACAACCAACGCTGCTACTGCGATCCTGAATTCCCCCTTCACATCGCGCCTCCTTGTGGAAACTACCACTTCATAAGCAGATGAGATCGACCCCTGGCGCCATCTTTCTTCCCGTCCACCACAGCAGGATAATACCCACAATCAAGACGACCTCGATGATACACAAAGGAAGATTGTAAGGGGTATCGGGGTAAAGGTCGGAGTAGACGAAGGAAAAGGACCCAATAGACAGCAGTTGACAATAAGAAGGAAAGTTCACATGCTTTTGGGGAACCGGAGAAAATTCCTCGCTTGATGCCCGATAGCCCAGTGGTAGACGGAGTACGAGTACAGAAGTCCCCCTACCATAGTGACTAGCGTGACGATGACGCCAAGGGACTTCAAGTACGTTGTATCTTTCGTGCGGAAAAACTGCGCCAACTCGTATGTCGGCAGAAGGGGTGATCCCTCTATGAAAGCCGCCCCCCAGATGGACGAATTATCTGCAAGAGAGTAGGGAGCGTCTGCATTCGCTGTCGCGATTCGCCCCAGGTGCGTCGAGAACGTTCCTGGGACAGCTCGGGACTTTCGATTTGCTCCGAAATCCAAAACAGTTTCATATTTTGACACCTCCGGCTGCCGGAGTATAATTGGAGTTGCTTTTTGAGCATCGACAACTGAATATGGAGAACCTTCGGGGCGGGGTGAGGCCTTAAGACCAATTCCCGACCGGCGGTAGGGCGCTGAGCGCCGAGCCCGCGAGCCTCTGCGGAGGCAGATCTGGTGCGCCAAGTATGGCAAGGCCAGAGCCGACGGTATAGTCCGGATGGGAGAAGGTTACAGCGAGCACAAGGTGTTCGCGCGCGTTTCGATTAGTTCCCCGGAGGCCCCTGCGTCCGGGATTCTTTTTGGAGGGGCCTCCGAGAACGCGCTATGCTGTGCACATTCCCCGAAGGCAATCGGTTTCGGGGATTTTTGATATCCGGAGCTCACAGAAGTCAAAAACACAAACCACCCTTGCAGTCCAGCGACCGAAGATGCTGCCGCTGGATGAGCCGTTCGCGGCGCTGGACGCGATGACGAGGGAGCGACTTGACCTTGAACTGCTACGACTGTGGAGGCACTACGGGCATACAGTGGTGATGCTCACACACAGCATCACAGAGGCGGTGCAGCTGGGGACAGGGTACTGACACTGTCACCAAGGCCCGCCAGGGTGCGCCAGGAACTGGAAATCACCCTCCCCCGCCCCCGGAGCTTCTCCTTGCTGGAATCGCCGGATTTCATCGCCTATGAGCGGGCGATCAGAAAAGCCGTGGGGTTGCTTGGGTAAGGGTGTCTGAGAGCAAGAGATGCGGTCGGAACACCCATGATTCTACGGGCTGCAGACAGGCCAGCCCGGGAAGGAATTCCTTGGGCTATCCCGGCCGTCATCATAAGCAATCAGGAACGAAACACGAAGAGGGAGGAGACTTTGAGCGAAGACTTCATGTTACGGGCGCTGCAATTGGCCAAACGGGGCAAAGGCCGCACCAGCCCGAACCCCATGGTTGGCGCAGTGCTGGTGAAGAACGGGCGCGTCGTCGGAGAAGGGTTCCATCCCCGGGCCGGAGAGCCTCATGCAGAGATTTTTGCCCTGCGCCAGGCCGGAGAGAACGCAAGAGGGGCCACACTCTACGTAACACTGGAACCATGCAATCATTACGGGCGCACTCCTCCTTGCACCAAGGCCATCATCGCTGCTGGCGTGGCGGAAGTACATATGGCAATACTGGACCCAAACCCGCTGGTCGCTGGCGGTGGAAAGAAGGAACTGGAGGCTGCAGGGATCCGTACGGTGGTCGGGGAACATGAAAACGAGGCAAAGAAGCTAAACGAAGTGTTCCTGCATTGGGTAACCACCGGTCGGCCGTTTGTCATCGCCAAATTCGCCGCAAGCCTGGATGGCAAAATTGCCACGCGCACAGGAGAATCCCGGTGGATCACCGGGCCGGAGGCTCGCCGATACGCACACGAACTCCGAGACCAGGTGGATGCCATCCTGGTGGGAGTCAACACGATAATAAAAGACAACCCAGAATTGACAACCCGCCTGGAGAAAAAGGATGTGCACCACCCGCTGCGGGTCGTCCTGGACAGCCGTGGGCGGGCACCTCTCGCAGCGCGGGTGTTCGATCCTGACCTGCCCGGCCGGACACTGGTAGTCACGACAGAGGCAATGCCCCAAAAGACACGCCAGGCGTTGAGCGAGAGGGGAATCGAGGTACTGGTGCCGCCTGCAGATAGGGGTCAGGTCAACCTTCCTGCGCTACTGCATGAACTCGGCGCACGGGAGGTTACAAGCGTGCTGGTGGAGGGGGGAAGCACTGTTTTGGGGAGCTTCTTCGCGCACGGTCTGGTGAACAAGGTAGTAACCTTTATTGCGCCTATGATCATCGGCGGCCAGGAGGCACCAACAGCAGTAGGAGGTTCAGGGGTGGAACGGCTGGCCGATGCATGGAGGCTGAAAGAAATAGAGGTAACAAAAGTGGGAGAAGATCTGCTCATCACAGGCTACCCGGCATAGGTGCACATCTACCGGAGAGAGCAAGCTTGCAAGGAGGAAAGTGCTTTTATGTTTAGCGGTATCGTCGAAGAGATGGGAAGAATACGGCGGGTGGAACGCCGCGGGGGCTCAGAGAGAGTAGAGGTGGAGGCTCGGCGGGCACTTGAGGGAACACACCGCGGGGATAGCATTGCGATAAATGGAACGTGCCTGACCGTAACCGATCTGAGCTCGAGGAGTTTCACAGTAGAGCTCGCGCCGGAAACGCTGCGACGGACAAACCTGGGACAGGTGTACCCAGGCGACCCTGTCAACCTGGAGCGCAGCCTGAAGGTGGGTGGACGAATTGGCGGGCACTTTGTACAGGGACACGTGGATGGGGTGGGTACGGTAAAAGACCTAAAACCGGAAGGGGATGCGGTTATCATTACCTTTTCGGCTCCACC
>WFSD01000157.1 GCA_015486235.1 Anaerolineae bacterium | reverse complement strand
TAGAGTGAGGCTGGCAATCTGGACTTCTCCGTGCTTCATGGAGAAGTTTTTTGTTTTCCCGGTTGTAGCCTAAGAAGGGTGGCACCGCGGGAGACAGCTATATGTCCTCGTCCCTGACATTGGGACGAGGATTTTTGTTTTTCGCCTGCGAGATCTTTGCTCGACACAATGAGGGGAACTTTTACACGAGTCATGAGGCAGCAAAGGTGCAAAGAAGAACATTTACTATCCTTGCACCAGATGAGCTGGAGGAAGCAATGTACCATCCATCTTTGGAAGAATTCAGGCAATTGGCGGAGAGTGGCAATCTTGTGCCGGTGTACCGGGAACTGCAGGCTGACTTGGAAACGCCAGTCTCGGTTTACATGAAGCTGCGTGCTGGTGGCCCGTCGTTTCTGTTGGAATCGGTGGAGAAAGGGGAGCAGTTGGGCCGCTACTCCTTCATCGGCGTCCAGCCGCCGCTGATGTTGCTGACTAAGCAGGATCGGGTGCGGCTTGTTTCTGGTAGCGGAGCTGTCTTGGAGGAGATGGCGGGAACGGACCCATTCACAGCGTTGCGCCAGCTGCTTGTTGAACGGAAAGCAGTTGCACTGCCTGGCCTGCCTCACTTTGCCGGTGGCGTAGTGGGCTTTTGGAGCTATGACACGGTGCGCTTCATAGAGCAACTCCCGAAGATAGCGGTTGATGACCGGCCGGACTTGCCCGATGCCGCTTTTTTCTTAGCGGATGGTCTGGTCATCTTTGACCACGTGCGCCATCGGCTGTTGGTGGTAGCTAACGCTTACCTCGGAGGAGACCTGACGTCTGCGTATGCGGCGGCGGTTGCCCGCATCGAGAGTGTGGTAGAACAGTTGCGCCAGCCGTTAAGCTTATCTCCGCTGCCCAACGTTGCCAGCGATGCTCCGTGGGTCTCAAATTTTGCCCGAGATAGATACGAAAAGACCGTGCAACAGGCAAAAGAACACATTGCTGCTGGCGACATTTTTCAGGTCGTGCTCAGCCAGCGGTTACGTCGGCGCACCTTGGCTGATGCACTGACCATTTACCGGGCCCTCCGTATGCTGAATCCGTCGCCATACATGTTCTTCCTGGAAATGCCTGACGGTGTGCGATTGATCGGATCCTCGCCGGAGACACATGTGCGGCTTGAAGGCCGTACAGCTTACCTGCACCCTATTGCCGGTACCAGATGGCGGGGAAAGACGCCGGAGGAAGATTCCCGCCTGGCCGAGGAGCTTCTGGCGGACCCTAAGGAGCGCGCAGAGCATGTGATGCTTGTTGACCTGGGGCGGAACGACTTGGGCCGTGTGTGCGAGTATGGGACGGTGAAAGTCCCTACCATGATGGCGATAGAACGTTACTCGCACGTCATGCATATCGTGTCCGAAGTGCAGGGTATTGTACGGCCGGATGTCACAGCGTTTGATCTGCTCAAGGCGACCTTCCCGGCCGGGACGGTCACAGGAGCACCTAAGGTGCGGGCCATGGAGATCATCGAGGAGATGGAAGGTGTAAGGCGCGGACCGTACGCCGGGGCCGTGGGTTACGTGGGGTATAACGGCTCCATGGATACCTGCATCACCATTCGCACCATCGTCATGCAGGATGACGTTTGTTATATCCAGGCTGGCGGAGGGATCGTGGCCGATAGCGACCCGGCTTACGAGTACAACGAGACAATGAACAAAGCCCGTGCCCTGACCCTTGCCGTGGAACGGGCGGAAGGGGGGTTGAAGTGAGCGGAAAGGAGGTGAGGAAATGATCGCAGTGATAGATAATTACGATTCATTTACGTACAACCTGGTGCAACTCTCTGGCGAGCTGGGGGCAGAGGTGATGGTTTGGCGGAACGATCAAGTCACGGTGGAGGAGGTTGCCGCATTAGAGCCCACGCATATTGTGATTTCGCCGGGACCTGGCACGCCGGAGGACAGTGGCATCTCCAACGCTATCATCCGCGAGCTGGGGCCCTACATACCGACATTAGGCGTGTGTCTCGGACACCAGTGCATCGGCCATGTGTTTGGTGGACGCATTGTCCGGGCATCCCGGCTGATGCATGGCAAGACTTCGCAGATCTATCACGCCGGAACAGGGCTCTTTGCCGGTTTACCTGCCCCCTTTGTGGCGACTCGCTATCACTCGCTGATTGTTGCCAAGCCGGTTCCGGATGCCCTGGAGATCACAGCCACCACCTCCACCGGCGAGATTATGGGGTTGCGCCATCGCGAATACCCGATCTTCGGTGTGCAGTTTCATCCGGAATCGATCCTTACACCGCACGGCCGGGAGTTATTGCGCAATTTTCTCCTCGTCGGGAGGGAGCAGAGCGGGGACGTGGAGGCGCGAGATTGAAGGGGAACAAGCTCTGTGTGTCATCTTTTGAAATTCAGCGTATCTATATCGGGAGGAAACGATGAAAGAAATCATACGGAAATTGTTAGATCGGCAAGACCTGTCGTTGATGGAAGCAGAGTATGCTATGGACATGATTATGTCTGGCAAGGCAACGGCGGCCCAGATCGGCGCTTTTTTAGCAGCGTTGCGCTTAAAAGGCGAGTCGGTAGCGGAGATTGCTGGTTGTGCACGTTCCATGCGCCGCAATGCAGCGCGCGTGACCACCCAGCGTGACGGGCCTATCATGGATACGTGTGGCACCGGAGGCGATCAATCCGGCACTTTCAATATCTCTACCGTTACGGCTTTTGTCGTTGCCGGGGCCGGCGTGGTGGTGGCCAAGCATGGCAACCGTTCAGTATCCAGCAAGTGCGGTTCAGCGGATGTGTTGGAAGCTCTTGGTGTGAACATTCAACTGACGCCGGAGCAGGCAGGCCGCTGTATCGACGAGGTTGGCATTGGCTTTCTGTTTGCACCGAATTTTCATCCAGCCATGAAGCATGCCATCGGCCCCCGGCGTGAGTTAGGCGTCCGCACAGTGTTTAACATCTTGGGTCCGTTGACCAATCCGGCTTTCGCCACCCACCAGTTGCTGGGCGTTTACGATCCCTCCCTGACCGAAGTGATGGCGAATGTTCTGGCAGAAATGGGGACCAAAGCCGCCTTTGTAGTGCATGGCGCTGACGGGATGGATGAACTTTCTACCACAGGGGTCAACCGGCTAAGTCACTTATGCGACGGACGCGTGAGCACGTTTGCCCTGGACCCGCTGGATTTGGGGCTCCCCCGCGCTACGTTGGACGACCTGCGCGGAGGTGATGCGGTGGAGAATGCTGCTATTTGCCGGCGCATCCTTTCCGGCGAGGAACGTGGCCCGCGACGGGATGTGGTCTTGCTCAATGCCGCAGCCGCGCTGGCGACGGAAAGCCGCGACTTACTCGCCGGTCTGGAGCAAGCCAGGGCATCCATCGATTCCGGCGCTGCGTTGCAGAAACTAGACGCGCTGGTTACTTTCAGCAATATGCAACACGTAGTACGTAACGCGTAGTGCGTAAGGAGAAAAACCATGCCAGAAAGGCTACCACGGCGTAGAGAGAACATTTTGGACGAGATCATGCGTTGGAAAAGAAAAGAATTGCTTGAACAGAAGCAGGAGAGGCCGGCTTTTGTTTGGCAGGCACTGACCGAAGTCGCGCCGCACCCGCCGGATTTTGCGGATGCCTTGCGCCCATACGAAGGCGCTGCTGGCGTGCGGCTTATTGCCGAAATTAAGCGCGCCTCCCCCTCACGTGGGTTGCTTTGCAACGATTTCGACCCGGAGTTACTGGCAGAAACTTACGCCCGCAACGGCGCCGCTGCCATTTCCTGCCTCACCGATGCCAGATTCTTTCAAGGAGAGCTTTCTCACCTTATGAAGGCGCGCAAGCGGTTGGAGAACATCGATCAGCCGCTGCCTTTTCTGCGCAAAGATTTCATTTTCGATCCCTATCAACTGGCCGAAACGCGTGCCGCAGGTGCCGCTGCTGCGCTGCTTATCGCTGCTGTGCTTGACGATCAGGGCCTGGCCGAACTCATCGCACAGGCGGAGGGGCTTTCCCTGACGCCGTTGGTCGAGGTGCACGACGAGGCGGATTTGGATCGGGCTTTAGCGGCTGGTGCAAAAGTGATCGGTATCAACAACCGTAACCTCCAGACTTTCCGCGTCGACCTGGAGACAACAGCACGTCTGCGGCCCCGTATTCCGGAAGAGTTTATTGTCGTTTCCGAGAGCGGCATTCATACACCGGACGATGTGCGCCGCGTGCGAGACATGGGCGTGGATGCCATCCTGGTGGGCGAGGCCTTGGTCAAAGCTGCGCCTGCCAGGCGCCCATGGCTGGTGAAGGCATTGGCAACTGCCGGTCTGGAGGTTCAAGCGTGAAAGTCAAGGTCTGCGGCATTACCAATCTTGAGGATGCTCTTGTCGCCGTTCATGCTGGAGCCGATTTCTTAGGCTTTGTCTGCTATCCACGCTCACCCCGGTATCTGCCCGCGGAAGAGGCTGGTCGGATCATCTCGGCGCTGCGTGCCGCGGAAGGAAGTGTGCACACAGTGGGTGTCTTTGTGAACGCGTCGTTGGCGGAGGTCAGGCGGGTGATGGCAGTAGCTGGGTTCGACTTGGCGCAGTTGCACGGCGATGAGCCTGTGGAAATGGTGGCGGCGCTAGGTGGGCGGGCCTTCAAGGCGTTGCGGCCGCGCACGTTTGGCGAAGCGATGGCTCTCACGTCTTACCTTGCCGCGGCACCCTCTGTCCCACGGTTTCCACAATTGTTGGTCGATGCTTATCATCCGGATCTCTACGGCGGCAGCGGCCGGACAGGTGACTGGAGCCTCGCCGGCCGTCTGGCGCAACAGTGTCCTCGCATGCTGCTGGCGGGCGGCCTCACCCCGGAAAATGTGGCAGAAGCCATTGCTCAGGTACGGCCATGGGGCGTGGACGTAAGCAGTGGTGTGGAGTTAGCTCCGGGTCGGAAGGATCACGACCGTGTGCGGGCGTTTATCGCCGCAGCGCGGGCAGTCGGTGTTTGACGATAGGAGGTGGTCTCGATGAAGGAAATATCCAAAATTGACGTGCGAGGCGCGGGCTTGCACCCCTGGCGACAGCCGGATGACCAGGGCTGGTTTGGCCCGTATGGAGGCAGGTTTGTGCCAGAGACTTTAATGCCAGCGCTCGCAGAATTGGAGGAAGCGTACCGAGACGCGCGGAAGGATAGCGCTTTTCAGGCGCGGTTGTCCCATCTACTGCGCACGTACGTGGGGCGACCAACGCCAATAACGTTTGCCGGACGGTTAAGCGATCATCTGGGGGGCGCACGGATCTACCTGAAGCGCGAGGATCTAGCGCATTCCGGTGCTCATAAAATTAACAACGCCCTGGGGCAGGCGCTTCTGGCGCAGCGAATGGGAAAGCAGCGCATCGTGGCCGAGACAGGCGCAGGTCAACATGGTGTGGCGACGGCCACCGCAGCTGCCTTGCTGGGTATCGAGTGTGTGGTTTACATGGGCACCGTGGATGTCAAGAGGCAGCGTCCCAATGTGTTCAGAATGCAGCTGTTGGGAGCCACTGTCCGGCCGGTCGATGCGGGCAGTAAAACTTTGAAGGATGCCATCAATGAAGCCATCCGGGATTGGGTGACCAACGTGCGGGGCACTTACTACCTGCTCGGGTCCGCCTTAGGCCCGCACCCATATCCCATGATGGTGCGTGATTTTCAGAGTGTGATTGGGCGGGAGGCGCGTCGTCAGATGTTGGACGAGGTGGGCCAGCTCCCCGACACCCTGATAGCTTGCGTCGGAGGTGGCTCGAATGCTATTGGCCTCTTTTCCGCTTTCGTCGAGGACGAAGATGTAAGGTTAATCGGGGTCGAGGCCGGGGGATTAGGGATTAGTACTGGCCAGCATGCGGCCCGTTTCGCCGACCCGCTGCGAGGGCGGTTGGGTGTGCTGCATGGCACAAAATCGTACGTGTTGCAAACGGAGGATGGCCAGATCGCTTTGACGCACTCTATCGCTGCCGGGTTGGACTATGCCAGCGTGGGACCTGAACACGCTTTGCTGCGGGATATCGGCCGGGCGGAGTATACGTATGCGACCGATGAGGAGGCATTGGTGGCTTTTCAGATGTTGTCTGAGTTTGAGGGGATTATCCCGGCGTTGGAATCTGCCCACGCCGTGGCGCACGCCATCAAGCTGGCGCCTCAAATGCCCCGTGACCACATTATTCTGGTAAATCTTTCCGGCCGGGGGGACAAAGACCTGGACACAGTGGTCGAGGCGTTGGATGGGAAAGCAGGGGGTGAGAGGTGAACCCAAGTGGTATTGAGCGCATCAAAGCGGTGTTCGAGCGGGCCCGCGCCGAGAGCAGGGCGGCTTTCATGCCTTATTATGTGGTGGGATACCCGGACCTGAAAAGCAGCGTGGCTGTGATACAGACACTGGTGGAGGCGGGCGCGGATCTCATCGAAATCGGCGTGCCTTTTTCCGATCCTCTGGCGGATGGCCCCACCAACCAGTTGGCCACACAAATGGCGCTGCAAAACGGTATCTCGTTGGCCGATGTGTTGGAAGCAGTGGCCCGCCTACGCCATCAGGGAATCGATACTCCAATGGTGCTCATGGGGTATTACAACCCATTCTTTGCTTACGGCGTTGAGGCTCTCTGTCGGGATGCCGCGGCTGTAGGCGCGGACGGGATCATCGTTCCGGACCTGCCGCCGGACGTCCGGGATGGGCAGGTGCTACAAGAACATTGTCGAGAGCAGGAGTTGGCTTTCGTGCCTCTGCTGGCACCGACCTCGACTGAAAAACGGATTCGGCTGGCGGCCGGATCGGCCACTGGCTTCATTTATCTGGTGAGCGTGACGGGCGTCACTGGGGCGCGGAACCGCCTGCCAGCGGACCTGGCATCATTCGTCTCGCGGGTGCGTGCTCTGACCGAATTGCCTCTGGCTGTGGGCTTTGGCATAGCCCGGACAGAACAGGCTGCGCGGGTGGCGAAGATCGCAGATGGAGTGGTGGTTGGCTCGGCGCTGGTCAGGTTGGGGATGAAAGAACACCCCGTAACACAAATCCACGCACTGGCCGCTGCTTTGGTTGGCAGCATGCGCAGGGCGAATTCGTAGCGTCCAAAACTGGTGTGATATCGGCCTGACGGACCGCCAGGAAGTGCGGTTGGCGCAGTGGGCCCTCACTTACCCATCAAGCTGGGATTTGGGCTCAGGAGTTAGGGTAGGGGCTACATAGGCGCGCATATCCGCCACAGGCCACAGGCGGTGGGTTGAGGGCTGAAGGGCTTCAGGCGCCTTCGGCGTCTCATCCTCAGAACGCTCCTTTTGCTCTGCCCTGGGGTTGATGGGATGCTCAGAATTTGCTTTGACATGCCTCCCTTGGGCTTCCGAGCCAATCGAAAACCCAAGGTTGTTTCAGGCGCCTTCTCGACATTCCTTTTGCTCCGCATTCTCTTGGGAAAACGAAGTAATTCCTGGGGGCCCTATGGGCCCCAGGAATCAACCTGCCTTTCGGGAGGTTCTCGTCAACCCCTGGCAAGCCACAGCACAAGCCCTGTATCGAGTGTGAGGGCTCCCAGGGACGTTTCCGGGCCTTGATTTGCTTCGAATTCCCTCCCTTTTTCTGAATTTGGCAGAGTTTCTCGGAAAATGTATAATGCCGATAGACTTTCCACGACGTTGTGAAACGCCTCACGAAGAGCTTTTCTCTCAGTGGCGAGCATGTATGGCTAAGGCAGTCTGATTTCGGCAAGAAGGCTTATGTCAACCGGGCAAGGGTTGACAAGCATTGTCGCGTGTCTTTCTTTCAATGCATAAAAAATGAGGCCTGGGAACAATAATCAGGACAACGGCATCTTCACACGCCGGTCCTGTTCCGGGTCACAGATACGACTAAGGGAGATGACAGGATGAACCGAACCAAGAGGGTTCCCATTTCTTCCTTCAAAGTACATGGACTTGATGGAGAGAAGAGCAGCTACAACATCGCCTACGCATCCGCCACGAATCAGGGAGAAAGCGACAGCTGCGCTGTTATCTGCAACATCCATAAAGAGCGAAAAGGGAGCCATGGAAATGTCAAGAGGACGCTTGAAGCTTTGCACAAAATGGGACATCGCGCTGGCGACGTTGAAGGAGAAGGGGATGGCTGTGGCTTGCTCACCGATATCCCCAGGATTTTGTGGAGCAGGTACCTGGAGGAAGAAGGACATCCCGGATGGCTGGCGGAGGACAGGCGTTTCTTCGTCGGGCACCTGATGATACCCAAAGATCACAGGCAAGAGAGTCAAGCAATAAGGCAACATGTCTCCAGAGTAGTCCATGATGAGGGCTGCGACCTCCTTGTCGAGCGAGAAGCCCCGACAAGGAGAATCGCCCTGGGGCGCTCTGCCCGTTCAGAAGACCCCTTGTTATGGCAAATAGCGGGTTTGGTAAACAACAGCCCTCTGGACAGGATAGATCCCAGACTGTTCCATATCCACGTGCGAATCGAACAGGAAACTCCTGTTCATGTGGCTTCGCTGAGCACGCATACCGTGGTCTATAAGGTGCGCGGGGACAGCCGCACCCTCCGCAATTACTATCCGGAACTTCTACTTCCGGATTACACAAGCAAGGCCACCATCGGGCATATCAGGTACAGCACCAACACATGGCCTGTGTTCGAGCGCGCACAGCCCTTTACCATACTGGGACATAACGGTGAAATCAACACTATCCAGCGCCTGCGCGAGGAAGCACGCATGCTGGGAGCAGACTTGGTTCCTGGAGGGTCTGACAGCCAGGATGTCAACAGGATGCTGGAGATCCTGATCCACGAATACGGGTTCACCTTAATGGAGGCAATGGAGGTGCTCTTCCCGCCCATCTTGAGCAACGTAGGGTACCTGTCGCCTGACTTACAGGCATTGCACCGCTATTATCGATACGCCTTTGGGCCCTACGCGCAGGGCCCCGCGGCTATCGTTGCTCGCTACGCCAACGAGTGTGCCTTCAGCGTGGATGCTCTGGGATTGCGCCCTCTGTGGTTTGGTGAAACCGACAAGGAATATTTCTTTTCCAGCGAACGGGGTGTGGTGCCGCTTGAGAATATGGTCAGGGATCCCAAACCGCTGGCGCCTGGGGAGAAGATGGCTGTCAGAATCCGCGGGGATGGGGAGATAGAATTGCTGGACTACGCTGCCATCCAACAGAGACTGCTTCGCCTTGCGTACCGGAGATTCGCCTCACTCTTGCCAGTAAAACGTGTGGTGGAGGCTATGAGTTACAAACGGGACTTTCAGCATCCGGAAGGTGATGTGCAGGGCCCGACTTTATCGTTCCCGGAGGGCGAGGAAGAACCAGGAAGCTACATGGCGGCTTTTGGCTGGCGGCGAGATGACAGGGATTGGGTTAAGTATCTCGGGAAGGAAGGAAAGGAACCTATAAGCTCACTCGGGTCGGACATGCCGCTTGCTGCCCTTGATCCCGAAATCACGAACCTTGCGGATTACATCAAGGAATCCGTGGCGGTGGTGACCAACCCGGCCATCGATAGGGAAAGAGAGGCTGAGCATTTCAGCACTCAGGTAGTGGTGGGAAGCAGGCCTTCCCTTTCACGCGGTCCGGTCGTTTCTGCGGGGAGCTCTGTTGTACTGGAGACTCCCATCTTACCGGGAGGGCAGCCTTCCGGCCCGTTGCTCGATCCCGATGCCTGCAAAGAAGTGGCCGGTTCTTTCGGCTCGATAACCCTGGAGGAAATCCTCGAGTTCTTCGGTGATTCCAAAGTCCACCGCCTCGACTGCACTTTTTCGGGGGGTGAGGCCCTCCGTGATGCTGTGGCGAGATTACAAGGAGAGGCAGTGGAAGCGGTCCAGAAAGGGGCCAATTTGTTGCTGCTGGATGACGCTTTTGCCTGGTCTGGTCAGAAGTACTGGATCGATCCTCACCTCATAACGGCAGCAGTGGATACCGCTCTCAGGGAAAATGGTGAGGGGGACGACAATTTGCGCCGTAAGTGCGGGCTGTTGCTTCGATCCGGGGCAATCCGCAATTTGCACGATCTCGTCGTAGCCCTTGGGCTCGGGGCGGATATCATCAACCCGTACCTTCTGCTGAGGGTAGGAGTAGATCCTGACGAAGGCATCTCCCATGAGGAAAAGGTTTCGCGAATGACTAACCTCCTTTCTGCACTGAACAAAGGGATAGAAAAGGTTATGTCCACCATGGGTATCCACGAGTTGCGGGGCTATGGCAAGTCCTTCGGTTCTATCGGCTTGAGTGGCGACATAGCAAGGCTTTTGGGTGTTCGCAACTATTGCGGGTCGAAAGATCGGGGCGTCACATGGGGACGCTTGGAAGCGGACAGCAGGCACAGGGCTGGAATCGTCAGGGTGAGGAAACCACGGCTGGGCCACACCTTCCACATTTTATCGAGGATGTGGAAACCCGCCAGCCTTATAGCCCTTGGGCATCAGGATAGCCATGAGCTCTTCCAGCAAATGGAGGAATTGGAAAAAGCAAGACCAGTAGCACTGCGGCATCTGCTCGATTTTGCTTTGCCGGAAAATCCACCCCGGCTCGATCCCGAGCAAGTGGACGTCGGGCTGACAGGTCACAGTCTTCCCTTCGTGATATCCTCGATGTCCTTTGGCTCCCAGGGTGAGGTTGCGTTCAGGGCCTATGCCGAGGCTGCATATCGGTTGAACATCATAACTCTGAACGGCGAGGGAGGAGAGCCTGCGGACATGCTGGGCATGTATCCACACAATCGAGGAATCCAGATTGCCAGCGGACGTTTCGGCATAACCGTAGACGTTCTCAACTCTGCCAATCTCATAGAGATTAAAATTGGGCAGGGAGCAAAACCGGGCGAGGGGGGATTGCTGCCAGCTCGGAAAGTAACCGAAAAGATCGCACAAACGCGCCACACAGCTCAGGGCATTGACCTCATAAGCCCTTCCAACAACCATGATATTTACTCCATCGAGGATCTGGCTCAGTTCATAGAGGAGCTCAAAACGGTCAACCAAAAAGCGCGCATAGCCGTAAAGCTGCCGGTGGTTCCTGGGATTGGCATCATAGCCACCGGCGTGGCAAAGGCAAAGGCGGATATCATCAGCCTGAGCGGCTTTGAAGGGGGAACGGGGGCAGCGCGCAGGCACTCTATCCACCATGTCGGTATGCCAATCGAGGTAGGCGTCGTGGAAGCCCACCATGCTCTTACAGAAGCCGGGCTGAGAGACCGCGTCGAGATCTGGGCGGATGGAGGAGTGCGGACGCCGGCGGATGTGGTGAAGTTAATCTGTCTTGGTGCCAACAGGATTGGTTTTGGGACCATGCCGATGGTGGCAATCGGTTGCACGGCCTGCCGCCAGTGCCAGTTTGGCACCTGTTACAAAGGCATAACCACGCACATCGCGAACCCAGCGGAAGCGATGGAGAAAGGCATCAAGCATTTCGAACCCCTCGATATGGAACTGGCTGTGGAGAGGCTTGTGAATTTCTTTACTGCTATGGGAGCTGAGGTGAAGAGGATCGCTGCAAAGATGGGGTTCCGTAGGGTACAGGACATGGTAGGTAAAGTGTATTTGTTGAAGCAGGTCCGCGCCCTGGAGGAAGTGGACCTGAGCAGGATGTTGACCCCGGCTACGGCCCCCGATCTGCCTGCTGTTAGTGGATGGAGGGTAGGGCGCCAGGTGCGCAGGCCCAGAAACCACCTTACTAATCTTGTGACGAGCGTCGTGATGGATGCGATTCGGTCCGGGGACGAATCCGTGGTCTTTGAGGATGAACTGGTAGGGCCTTCGGACAGAGCGTTGGGCACGCACTTGTCCAGCGAACTGACACGGCGGAAGCGTGGCTGGGACTGGCCATCTGGTCATTCGGAAGAGACCCGAGAGTACGCAAAGGTTAGGGGAAAACACCAGGGGAACGGCGGCGAACCCAAAAAGGAAAGAGTACCGCGGGTTCTGCTTCACTTTCACTCCAGCTCGATCCCCGGCAACGGCATCGGGGCTTTCAACACCGACGGTATAGAGATCATGGTGGAGGGAGGTGCTCAGGACGGCGTTGCCAAGAGCGCGAGCGGGGGAAAGGTCGTGGTGATGAAAGGGCTCAATTACGATGGGAAACGCATAGATGGGTCGGTAGGAAAGTATTTTGCCTACGGGGCTACCCGAGGTACATTCATCGCACAGGGCAACGCGGATAGTCGCGCCTGTATCCGCCTTAGTGGAGCCAATGTGGTAATTGGGGGCAAGTTGGAAGCCCCAATCGATGACAGACTCGGGTTCATGGGGGCCAGGGCCAATGTGAAGGGTTTCCTCTGCGAATACATGACGGCCGGTAGGGTCCTCGTGCTGGGCGACCCGGGTCCGTGGTGTTGTGCGGGCATGACCGGAGGTGTTCTGTACCTGCGATTGGATGAGGAAAGGGGATTGAATCTGGAAGCGATCCGCAGGCGTCTGGCGAGGGGAGCTAATGTGGAGATTCAGCCAGTGGGTGAGGGAGATGAGGCAGACTTGCAATACCTGCTCGACGAATACGCGGAGCAACTTAACCGTACCATGCAGTACGATGAGATGGAGGAGGTGCAGAGGCTGCTGGAGAACTGGCGCAGTACTTTTGTGAAGGTGGTGCCATCCCATAAGAAAAGAAGGTATTTTGAGAGACGGATGGCCTTAGAGCGTCTCCACACCGGCAAGATGGTCAAGCACAGCGCCTTGCTACATTTCAGCGACGGCCCCGATCACCGAAGACCTGGATGAGTGGTTTTCCCACTACAATGGGAGGCAGACCGTTGAAGCAGGTATCAAGGGGAACAAGCGGGTTTTCCACTGCATCAAGGTGCGCAGCGAACCGGCTACCTATCTGCAAGGGCAGTTTGCAGTTTGCGCAGCTAACTTCATCCACTGGGCTACCCTCTGGCTAGGTCAACAGCCCCAGCCCAAGGCCCAGTGACTGCAGCGCTTTTGGCAGGTAAAATGCCTTGCTTGCCTGTCGGCAGGTCCTCACCGCCAAGCTGGAGGGGAAACTATCGCAAAAGCATGGCGTTTTTCGTGAGATCGCCGCTGATAGAGCAAATGTTCCCCTCCCATAAGTCCTTTTCATCGCCGGGGGACAGAATCTTGCCCGCGCCTAATATCTATCTGGATCATTTATTACCTTCAGAAACAGGTCTACAGCCTTAGGATCAAAGTACTTCCCAGACTGCGATCGAATGTATTCTAATGTCTTCGCTTTTGACCAGGCCTTACGGTAGGGCCGATCCGATGTCAAAGCGTCCCAAACGTCCACCACGGCGAAAAGCCGCGCTGCCAGTGGGATTTCCTCACCTTTAAGGCCGCGAGGGTACCCGCTGCCGTCCCATCTTTCGTGGTGGCAGTACGGAATGTCCAGAGCGGGACGCAGGTATTCGATGGGAGATAAGAACTTGTAAGCGAAGACAGGGTGTCGTTCCATGATCTCACGTTCTTCCTCGGTCAGTCCCCCTGGCTTTAGCAAAATATAATCCGGTACCCCCATCTTCCCTATGTCGTGCAGAAGAGCTCCGCGACGCACATGCATTTGTTCTTCTTCGCTCATACCTGCTGCCCGAGCCAGCTTTAGAGTCAGTTCAGTCACTCGCCGTGTATGATTTTCTGTCTCATGGTCACGCAGGTCCAGCGCTCGAGACCATCCCTCTATAGTGGCATCATAAGCCTGACGCAGCCGGGTATTCGCCATCTCCAGGTCATAGAAAAGCCTGGAGTTGTCAATGGCAATTGCCGCCTGCCCGGCCAGCGCTTCCAAAAAGTCCACCCACTCCCCGCCTCTTACCGACATCGGGGTTCTATGGAATATCTCCAGCACACCTAACACTCTTCCCTTAGACACCATAGGGGCCGCTGAGTAAGCCAGAAAACCTTCTTCTTGGAGCAATCTGCCTCGTATGAAATCCCCCGCTTCCTCGGTGTTTTCTACCACAAGAACCTGGCGTTCCAGCGCTGACCGTCCCGCATATCCTTCCCCAAGGCGCACACGGGTGCGCTCTACGTCCGAAGAACGAAATCCACGTCCAGCGCTGTATGTCAACTCTTGAGTATATGGGTTGAGCAGCAACACGCTCGCCGCGTCCACATCTAACTGTGCAGTGACCTCGTCCAGTAACACCCGCAATGTCACTCGCGGGTCAAGGCTGGCCGTAATGGCCATGTCAATGGCACGCAAAGCCTGCACCTGCCTCAGGCGGTACTGAGCGTCGCTATACAAACGCATGCGACGCAGCGTGCTGGCAGCAATCTCTTCAATAATGCTCAGAAGCCGGACATCGTCCTGGGTGAATAGCTGCGCATGGGGAGTGCGCCGTCGGGCGATCATGAGCACGCCTAGCAACTCTTCTTCCGACTGCAATGGCACAAAAACTGCAGGACCTACCATCTCGTCATGCAGAAGCCCTACAATCCGGCGGGAATCTGTAGCGTAATCAGGTGTGACATAGGACCGGCGCGTGCGCAGTACAGTTCCTCGAATCCCTTCGTCAACACCCATAGTTTGGCCAACATCAGTCTCCAGGATCCCTTCAGCCATGGCAACGGTAAAATGCTCTTTGCGCCTGTCAAGTAATATTGCCTGTACTCCATCGACTGCAAACGCCGAGTACAGTTCTTTCAGAAGTGTCGAGAGGAGATCATCGGGACTCTGCACGTTGCGTAACGCAGTGGAAAGGATAAGGAGCGTTTCCATCTCACGGCTTCTCTTCTGTTCTGCCCCAAACAGCCAGCTCCTATCTAAAGCCAGTGCAATGGCATCTGCCACTTGTTCGAGCAGTGGAAGCTGGGATAACGCATAACCAGAGGTCTTCCTCCAGGTGAAATTCAGCGCACCTATCACCTCTCCACGTTTGACCAGGGGAAGGTTGATTCGAGAACGATAACCTGCCTGATATAGCATCTTCTCGGCAACGAAATCGGTCTCAGCAGCCAGATCTGGCGTCAGGTGAGCCCGCCCCGCCAGCACATCTCCTGCCGCTGCGGTACTCGAAATGTCCATGGTCACGCCTTTTCCTGGTTCACCCTGGAGAGCGTCCGCAGCAAGTATGGTAAATTTTCCGCCCTCCTTGTTGATCAGGGCAATGGTAAGCCTATCGCTGTTGGTGAGAGCCTGAAGTTCTTCAGTGAGGGTTGGGAGATTCTGAAGGACATCTGGCTCAGCGTTAAGTATCTGGAAAATCCTGCCTGCTGTCTCTGTCTCCCTGACATGGAGCTTGGTTTCCTCATATAAGCGGGCTTTCTCCAGGGCAGTCGCCCCCAGACTGGCCAGCGTCTGGAATGCTGCTTTTAACTCAGGAGTGAAGAACCCTGGCTCGTCACTGTACAGGTTCAAAGCTCCAAAAGTATGTCCTCGGCTGATTAAGGGGAACGCTGCACTGCTGACGAATTTATAGGGGATCGCCTCTCCCCGCCAGGGAGCAAAATTCACGTCTGTAGAAGTAT
>WFSD01000156.1 GCA_015486235.1 Anaerolineae bacterium | reverse complement strand
ATCCATTCTCCCGCGTCGCTCAAAGGCAGGCCTGCCCATGCGGGCCAAGTATGGTGCAGCTCCATCCCAACGGATTGGGCCATTTTCTGGATATCTCCGGGCGTGTACACCTGGTCCGCCAGGGCATATTCCTGCATGCCTCCGGTTTCCAGGTTCACGATGTAGTAACGCTCCAATGAGGCATGCTGATTCTCATCCCAGTGGCGTTCCCCCAGATGAAGGTATGGGAAATCGCCCCAGAGGCCGCCCTGGTCGGTGAACCACCAACTGCTATCGCTGCGATCGACTTTTTCAGGATCGAGTAGCTCTAACAGAAGCACCCCGCCGGAGCGCAACGCTGATGATATCCCATCTAACACGTCCAGGGCCTCGTCCTTGGGCATGGCAGCGAATTGCCCGTAGAGGAAAATCGCAGCGTCTATACTCTGAGAAGCAATGGCAACGTGGTGGAAATCCGCCAGATAGAAATGACACAGCCTCTCAGGCGAAAGGCCCTGGGCGTATGCAAGCGACGCAGGCGATATATCCAGGCCAAATACATCTACACCGCGCCTCGCAAGCCCGCACGCATGGAGGCCGGGGCCACATCCCACATCCAGCAGCCGCGACCCTGGAGAAAGACCCAGCCAGTTCCATATGGCATCGCTCTGCAGCGCGATCTCATGCGCCGGTCTGGAAGCGGCCCCATGGCTTTCATCGAGATGAAGCTCCAGCATCCTCTGGCTGAATTCCGGATCGCCCCAGGGGAAGCTGATCCCATCCACGAAAGGGATCGGCGGCTGACGACGACGATATACCTGCCACAGCACTTGCAGCAAGCTCTTTCCAGCGCCGGAGTCCGCCTTACCTCTGCCAGCCATCCAGCTTGTCGACCCATTCGTCGAGACCGGCGCACCTTTTCGCCAGTCTGACCGATTCGGTGTATATCTTCTCGATGTACTGATAAAGGTCAGGGTCTATGAATATCTCCAAATCCTTGACCCCTTCGTCGTTCCACCATTCGTCGAGATTTTGGAGCAACTCTTTTCCCCCTGTGGAAACGGATTTCAGCTCCTGAGACAGGCCTTCCAAATCCTGACTCTCCATTCACGCCTCCTTGAGAATACGATATCTGGCATTGTATTCCTGCTCCTAAAGATAGGACATCCCGAATGCTCCTACCTGGAACGCCGACGGACGCTGATTTCTGCAGATTCCTGAAAATTTACTGGCTTCAATCTGTAAGATCCGTGCAATCGTTGTCCTTGAATTTCGTCATTATGCGGTGCACAGCCGCTCGCGGGGATTGTTACGCAAATGCGCCCTGCCATAAAGGCAGGGCGCCTGCCCGAACAGATTAGTGGAGATGGCGGGAATCGAACCCGCGTCCGGAAAGTTCGGCCTCGGACGTCTACAAGCTTAGTCGCCGTTTTGGTTCTCGCCCTTCGGCCCCCGGCGACCGGGTCCGATACGGGCAAAGCCGACAAGTCTTAAGCCACCCTATCGGCGTCGGGCGACAGCATCCTGCAGTGTGTGACAGCGCTCCCGGAAGCTGCAGGAAGCCTCCCGGGGCACCGAGGCCGCCCTCAGGCGACCATTTTACCTGCCTCGATTACGCAGCCAGCGCAACGGGCTGAGCCGCGAAGCGAGGGAAGGTAAAAGCATTTGTCTTGGCACTTATTGTGTTTGCCCCTGTTTTACGAGACGAGGCATCTCGGCTTGCAATCCTCAGCCTCAACGCTCCCCGTCGAAGCCTGTCATCCCCGAACCACACTCCCATTATAAACCACAATGGGAGAACTTGTCAACCACATATGCCGCGGGGAAAACGAAGCAATTCCTGGGGGCCCTACGAGCCCTCAGGAATTTACCTTCCGAAGGTTTCCCTCAACCTCAGGAAAGTCACAGCACAAGCCCTGTGGAATGCTATTCCACGGGGCAAGCCCTGTTTCGAGCGTGAGGCTTCCAGGAGCACTTTTGGGCTCCGATTTGCTTCTAAATCCCTCGCGGGGCAGCATCTCCCTTAACCGTGGTGGTTAACCGAAAGCACGTTTACCAGCTGAGATGTAGGTCTGGAGCGCTCTACGCTTAGGTGCGCTCCTACCTGCTACGGGGGATTTCGAAGTAAATCCTGTGAGCGCTATTTGACATATCCCTGCCAAAGGTGCTACACTGCAGGCCACAAAATACTGCGGAGACAGAGGCACAATGAGTCGTAGAGCTGAGTTTTCCAGGCGCATCAGGAGGGAGAAACCGGACGCAAGAACGTCTGGATAGCTGCGCGTGTGCCCATTCCAACGGCGATTCAGGTTACACAAAGGCTCTCCAGGCGGAGGGCCTTTTTTTCATTCCAGAATCCTACCAAATATCTGGGACT
>WFSD01000155.1 GCA_015486235.1 Anaerolineae bacterium | reverse complement strand
TCAGTACAGGCAGGTACATTAAGAACTCCCTCAACGCAGGGAAATCGACAGGAATAGTGCTCCCGGCCGATACAGAGATATCGACATCGTCAAACGCCTCTGCTTTGTACGTCTCTGGGAAGATTACCTTTAGCTTGTACGTCCCCGGCGATATGTTGGAGATGCTGTAGTCACCGTTTTCGTCTGTCACCGTGGACGTCATCACTGTTCCGCCGCTTATGAGCCGGACTGTAGCTCCGGGTACACTGGCATCCCCGCTATCCCGCACGAAATCCCTGTTGTTATCCACGAACACCACACCGCCGACCTCTCCGTAAGGCAGAGGCGTGGGTGTGACTGTCGGCGTAGGCGTTGGGGTAGGTTCCGGTTCACGGTGCTTTCTATCCACCTGGACGTCCACGAAATGTATCCATTCGTCCCCATCTTCGCGGTTGTAGATGAAGAAATCCGTGTTCCCGACGAGCCCATTCCCAAAGCGGGCATCTGGGATATGGAACACTGCCTTCCGGTAGGTATCAGTCCCCTCTTTCTGGACGTAAGGTTTGTCGCTTCCGTCCGGAGTAGCCCATTTCTGCACTCCCCCGGCTGCGTCATATGCCAGAGCCCATGTATCGGTGTAGTTGTCCCAGTAAGTCACTGTGATGGTGACAGGCCCGCTCCCTTTGAACACATAGCCATCGTTCACCCGGAAGAACATGTAGTTGTTGTCCGATGCCTGATCCGTCCTTCGGATGACCCATCCTTCCTTCCCTGGAGGGAGATTTGGGTTGTAGGGATGGGAATAATTTATCCCGATGTGCTCGATCGGATACCCACCTCTGGAGCGCTCCTCGTTGGTTTCAGGATACGTCTGGCCGCCCGGAATGGAATCGTCCTGTTTCAACCAGAAAGAATAGTTGCCCCATTGAGGATAGGTATCTGTAGTGCGCTCTCCATTGGGCTGCTGACCCGGCTGCCAGGGATCAGCCTGCCAGCAGGTCTGCCATGGTGCCCTGGAGTCTCGCATTGCCACCCACACACTGGGTGTGTTGGTTATAGTGACGCCCAGATACTTGCTGGCCCAGTCGAAGATCTTTATATTGTCCTCTTTAATGCCGGTCACGTTACCCTGGGAGTCGAAAGTGAAGAAGAGATCATCGGAGAGTCGGAGATAATCCGGGTGCTTGTCCAATCCGTTCAATATGCCCCAGTAAACCTGTGTGGTATTACAGAGCATGTAATCGTAGGTTTCCCATGCGATTGGCACGAGACCATTGTAGAGGAAAATCTGATCATACATGCCGGAGTAAGGGACGTTAGTATTCCCACCAAAAACGGCCTGCTTTTGCTCGGGATAGAGGCCGTCAATGGAAAGCCCCACGCCTTTGCTAGCGGAATAAGCGGCAATATCCCGCCGCTCCGTCGGGCTGAAAGTATAAGGTGCCGACTGCTGGAGCAACGGCACTAACAGATGTTTCCCCGCCGATGGGTTGCTCGGATCTACCGGCGCAGAAAATGCATCAATGTAAGCGTCAGTGATCTCTTTCATGGTCTCCACCCACAAATGAGAGTCCAGGCCTGCGTTCAACAAGGCATTTTTGACCTCGGGATATGCGGGGTCCCATCCGGCATTCGTTTCACCATACATGCCAGTCCCTATGGAAACGAACGCCATCTGTCTCAACAGGTCCGGACGGTGAGTCCGCAGTCGGAAACCCATGTCCCGGATAAAGCGAGTGTAGCGGTTCAGGAACTGAGGAGCCCAATACTTGGGGATTATCCATGTTCTGCCATCATGGAGAGTCGTCGTGATCACTGCGGCGGGGTCGTTCTTGACATAGTCTGGCACAGCAATCCCGCCCGCCGCCACACCGTTGTAAACAGAAAGCGTAATGGCAGGATGCTTTCCCTGAGCCACCTGTGTCTCGAGCCACTTTTCCAACCGCCCCCAATTGTAGTACCTGGTGCTCTCTGTGCTCCCCACCTCCAGATCCGACCAATTGAATCCTCTGAGGTCCCCGGCCGCATGGGTCACCGCCATGTCAGGACCGTAGTAGTCGCGCATATGGTCAACGCGGATGTAGATTCCGGGCAACCTGGCGTTAGCCAAAACAGCTTTTATCTCGCCAGGTTCAGTACTCTTCCGGCCAGCCCAAATGTTGGCAGAACCGAAAGCTACCATCAACGCTAAGAATATGCCAACAACCAAAGCAACCTTTTTCGTTGTCCCCATCTATTCCACACTTCCTCCTTCGAAGAATTTCAGCTCACATGGCACGGTGAGCTGCCAACAGGTCCTCATAAAGGGCTCTGTACCTTTCCACCCACGGCTTCAGGGAATACCTGCTGGCAATGGTAGCCCTGGCAGCGCCTCCCAGGCGCGAAAGTTCTTCGGGGTCGGCTACAAGTGCGGCAACTCCTTCCGCCAACGCCGGTGGATTCCCAGGAGGCACCAGCACGCCGTTTGCACCGTCCTCTACCACCTCTGTCACGCCTGTGACGTGTGTCGCTACCACAGGTAATCCTGCCTCCATAGCCTCCAGCAGCGCCACTGGCATCCCCTCGAATATCGATGGGAGCACGAAGAGATCGAGGGTGCTCAAAATAGCCGGGACGTCTCTTCTGATCCCTGTGAACAACACCACGCTGCCCAAATCCATCTTGGAGACGAGATCGGACAATTCCGATTTCAACTCCCCATCCCCAACAATCAGACATTTTACCCTGGGGAACTGTTTTCGCAAGATTGCGACAGCACGGATCAAGTAGGAGAGGCCTTTCTGTGGCGTGAGCCTGGCGACAGTACCCAGGACTGGCCACGCTCTCTCCAAACCTAACTCCCTTCTCAAGGAGGCTGTTTCTTCCTCTGACACGTCCGGTAGGGGCGCTATAGCGTTCGGTATCAGCCGGATTTTCTCGGCCGGGACACCCACATCCTCTAGCAGGAACTTCCTGGCACCTTCCGATACAGCTACGATGCGGTCGGTCACATGCCACAGCAACCTATCCGCCCAGACCTGCCATTTCGGAGGCAGATTCCCACCTTCATAGCTGTTGTGTTGGGTGACCACCCTGATTGGTACGCCTGAGAGGACAGCCGCTATCCTTCCCCAAAAGCTGTCGACGAAGAGATGAGTGTGGAGTATGGTTACATTTTCCTGGCGAAATATCTGGCACAAACGGAGAAGGATGGTCAGGTCACGCCTTCCCCTGGCATTCACGTGAATCACCGGTATGCCTGCGGATTCGATTTCTTCCTCCAAAGGGCCTGTGTCCGTCACAGTTCCCACGAGTACCCGGTATCGCCCGACAGGTAGCCCGGGTAACAGATACGTCAGGAGCTTCTCTGCTCCGCCCATATTCAGCGTGTCGATCAGGTGAAAAACAGTTACCCGTTCCCCGTTCATAGAAATACACTACCAGCTAAGCATGAAAAGTGAATGAATGCACATCCCACTGGCGATGAAGGTTTGTTCATCTCCGGTGGGGGCATCACAGACCTCGTGTGGAAAATGATATCACAGGGAGAAGTAGCAAGGCAAACAGCCCGATGAACGGGAAAACGAAGTAATTCCTGGGGGCCCTATGGGCCCCCAGGAATTAACCCGCCTTTCGGGAAGCTTTGTCAACCCCTGGCAAGCCACAGCACAAGCCCTGTATCGAGTGTGAGGGCTCCCAGAAACGTCTCCGGTCCTTGATTTGCTTCGAAATCCCTGAACAACAGGGCTGTGCTGGGCGTGATGTTCAGATCTGACCCGACATTATAAAAGGCAGAAACGGCAGCTGTTTGGCGCATTCCCTCGTAGTATCCCTACGCCTCTAGTACTCCCCGCACCATGGAAATATATTCGTCGGCCAGGGCATCAGCACGCTCCTGTGTAGGACCTTCGGCCACGACCAGGATTGTAGGGTGATCAGGATCCGGTCTTATCAATGCCCACTCCCTTTGCCCCAGAAACACCTTGACCCCTTCTATTTCCTCCATGGGCCATGCACGGGCGAACTCCTTAACCCGACGCATCACCAGGCCTTTCTGCTCCCACGGGCACTGCGTGGTTCTCTCGGCCATGTAGAAAGGAGGCATCTGGGACACGATCTCCGAGAGCGACACCTCCTCCTCCGAAAGCCACTCGAGGATACTGGCGCTCATGAAAAGAGCGTCCGGAGCGGCCTGGAAGCACCCGCATACGAAACTACCCTGCCCATCGGATCCAAAAACGGATTCGCTCTCTTTGGCTGCGGTTACCAGCGATCGAATGTTGGTCCCCGTTCTGACCACGCGTGCCCCATATTCCTGAGCCATCTCCTCGAAAACCCCCGATTGATCCATCGTCACCGCGATGACACATCCAGGCCGATGACGCATGACGATCATGGCGACGGTTGCTGCCAGGAGCCTGTCCGGGATGATCTTGCCCGTCTCGTCGGACATGAACAGCTTCTCTCCGGCCACGTCAAAACGTATGCCCACCGCCCTCTCGAGTGCTCGCACGATCTGTCCCATCTGGCGCAGTTCCTCGGTAAAGGAATCCTGCAGGATTGCCATGCGCTTTGGGTCTACGTAAGCGTTCAGGGGCACTGTCTCAACACCAAGCTCGTTGAGGATATCCGGCAACACCTGGGAGATGACAGAATGGGCGTAGTCCACTACTACTCTGTGGTTTGCCTGCCGTATTTTCGGCACATTTATCGCTCCCAGGAATCCTTCTTTGTACCGCTCCAATACGTCCGGAGAGTAGGAAATCAAGCCTATGTCATCCAGGTAGGCCCGCCTGAAATCGCCACGAAAATACAGGCGTTCCATTTGTTGCTCAGATCTTCGGTCCAGATCGAGCCCTTGTCCGTCGAAAAATCGGATGTCCACCACGCGTTGGTCGAATGGGGAAAGGCGCACGTGGACTCCTCCGGCCACCTCGTCCTTGGCCGTGTAGTACCGTGCTACCGGCACAGGCACTGAGCGGATGTCAAGGACGTTCACGCCCGCGGAGGTCAAACCGGATATCACACCCCGTTTCAGCATCCTGGAACTCGGGTGAGGATCGCGGTTGATAGTCACAGTGCTCCCTTTGGGCAGAGTGGATGCGAAAGCCGCTCCAAGCTTGGCAGCCACTTCGGGCGTCAGGTCCAGGTTTACCATGCCGGTGATGCCAAAACGCCCGAAAAGACGACGCCGTCCCCGCTGTCCCCATACCAGGCTCTCGCGGACAGACGCTCCGGCCTCCACTTCTTTGTCAGGCCAGATCTTTACCCCAGAGTAGATCACAGCCCCCGGGCCAATGACCGTCCTGTCGCTTACCACGGTGGAATCCATGAGAATGACATTTGGCTTGAGCACCACCTGCTGTCCTACAATCGCTCCGCGGAGGTGGGCTCCTTCGCCAATGTACGCCATCTTCCATATGATACTCCGCTCCACACGTGCCCCGTTGTCCACAATGGTACCATCGCGGAGGCATGTTGGCCCGTGAATCTCCACACCACCCTTGATTTTCACTTCGTTCCCCAGGTAAATCGGGCCGTAGAGCCGAGCATCCGGGGCGATCTCCACGTTCTCCCCGACCCATATTCTATCTCCGATGAGATTTCCGGGAGGCGGGAGGTTGATCTTCCCATGGAGGAAGTCCATATTGGCACGGTAGTATTCCCTCAGGTCACCGATGTCGCACCAGTACCCCTCCGCCACGTAGCCGTACATCGGCACCCCACCTGCCAACAATTTCGGGAAGACATCGTTGCTGAAATCAGATACCTCATCCTCCGGCACAGACTCGAGGACCTCTGGGGAGAGGACGTAAATACCGGTGTTCACTGTGTCGGAAAGGAGGTTCTCCCACCCGGGCTTCTCCTGAAAACGGACGATCCGACCATCCTCATCCGTCACGACGACCCCGTAGTCCAGAGGGACTGGTACCCGGTAGAGGAGTACGGTGACTATTGCGTTTCGTTCCTTGTGGAATTCTACAGCACGGGTCAGATCGAAATCGGTCAGGGCGTCGCCACTTACCACCAGGAATGGTTCGGGCTGCAGGAATCTGCTTGTCAGGCGCACACTCCCGGCTGTGCCCAGGGAATGTTCTTCCACAGAGTACTCGATGTGCATCTCACCGTTCTCGCTGCCGAAATAGCCGCGGACGGCGTCGGGCAGGTAATGCAGCGCGATTACCACGTCGTTTATCCCGTTTCTGTGGAGCAAATCGAGGATATGGGCCATAACTGGCTTGTTCACTATGGGTACCATTGGCTTGGGGTGTTCGGTCGTAAGAGGGCGGAGTCTGGTTCCCTCGCCGCCGGCCATAATAACTGCTTTCATGGGACCCCCCACTTCTGAATTTGCCATCCCTGGTGCTGATGGATTCTTAGATGCACGCTGCGGAACGCGAATAATCCCTTTTGGGCCATACCTGAATCGGCGAATTGACGGTGACCACCCAACACAATTTTACCCTTTTTCCGCCCATGGCACAAGCATTCCCGGCCTTGGGAGAGCGGAGCAATTCCTGGGTGCCCGTAGGGCACCCAGGAATCAACCTGCCTTTCGGGGGGTTCTCGTCAACCCCTGGCAAGCCACAGCACAGGCCCTGTATCGAGTGTGAGGGCTCCCAGGAGCGTTTCCGGGCCTTGATTTGCCTCGAAATCCCGATTCTTTGAAAGGCCTTGCTGTTTCTATCCCCGGTTTGTCAAAAATTCAACACGTGGAACCCACGGGGTGATGCAGATGCTTGAGTCGTCAGCGAGTCGACGATGCTGCGGTGCTGGAGAATTGCGTATCACTCTTCCGACAGAATCCCGAGGGCGTGTGCCAGGTCATCTGGGAGTCCTGCCTGCACCTCCACCCACTCCCCATCGCTGGGACGCCTGAAACGCAGGTATCCGGCATGGAGAAAGTGTCGATTCAGAGGTAGTGGTTGCTTCCGGTGGCCGTAAACTCTATCCCCGACGATCGGATGCCCGATGTAGGCAAGGTGGACTCTGATCTGATGGGTTCGACCTGTCTTTGGCGATACCTCGATCAGGGTGAATGGAGAACGGCGCGTGGTTCTCTCGTCGCGATAGTACCCCATGACCACGTACTCCGTCGCCGCCTCGCGCCCTTTTCCCGCAGAGATGACCGCCATTCGCTGTCGCTGGTGCGGGTCCCTGCCGATGGGTGCCTCAATCCGGCCACGGCGTGGTGTCAGGAACCCGAAGACCAACGCCGTGTATCGCTTCTCGACGGTCCGCCCCTTGAACTGCTCCTGAAGGAACCGATGAGCCACATCGTTTTTCGCCACCACCAGGAGTCCAGAGGTATCCTTGTCCAGCCGGTGGACGATGCCAGGGCGCTCCACGCCCCCTACGCCCTCCAGGTTCGGGAGGTAGTGGAGCAAAGCGTTCACCAGGGTGCCGCTCATATGTCCCGGCGCCGGATGGGTAACCATGCCCGCGGGCTTGTTCACGACCAGGAGGTCATCATCCTCGTAGCGCACATCCAGAGGGATAGGCTCCGCCCCCACCGAATAGCTTTCCTGCGGAGGTATTTCGATCTGGATACCGTCGCCAGCCTCAAGGCGATAGCTGGCTTTGACGGGTTCGCCGTTGACCAGCACCAGGCTGGCCCGTATCCACCTCTGCACTTCGGCGCGTGACCTGTTTGGAAGACGTGATGCCAGGTATTTGTCGATGCGCTCACCCGCGGCGTCTGCGGTCAGGGAGATGGTTTTTCTCTTGTCCATTGCGGATGGTTCTGGCGGCATCAGGAGTGGCTCGGAGGCGAGTAGCGCTTTTTTTCCGTCTCCCCCATTGTCAGGAAGACGTAGGCCATCAGGATGACCCCCACCGTGATGGCCGCGTCTGCCAGGTTGAAAGTGGGCCAGAGGTTATACCTGGGCCATATTTTGAAATCGATGAAATCGGTCACCTGGCCGAACCTGATGCGATCCATCAGGTTGCCCAGGGCACCGCCAACCTCCAGGCCAAGTGCGATGTTGAGGATGGTGCTTTGCTCCTGCATCTGGTACGCGTAGTAGAGGATAGCGGCGATTATGACCACCGCCACGATCACGAAAAATGCTCCGGCGCCCTTGAGCATCCCGAAGGCAGCGCCGGTGTTGCTGGCCCTGGTTATGGTGAAGTATTTTTCTGCTCCTGGGATTATCGCCCAGGAGTCCAGCGGAGCTAGATGAGAACGCACCCAGGCTTTGCTCCACTGATCGAGGACCAGGGTGAGCATGGCTACGAACCCTATGGTGCTCCACGTCTTGGTAGATCTGAAACGCAACATTCCCTCCCAAATGGGCATAGTGTCGGTGGAGAAGCTGCACTCCTGCTTATGCGGGGCAACACCCGGCTCACATGCCTTGCTCGATTTTTTTCTGGCAGCGGAGGCAAAGAGTAGCGTAAGGTATCGCTTTGAGGCGGGCATAATCTATGGGTTCCCCGCATCGCTCGCAATAGCCGTACGTTCCCTCGTCCATTTTCTTGAGGGCTTTCTCTATTTTCGCCAGTATTTCCTGTTCCCGACGGGTCAGTGAAACCCGTTTGGCTTGTTCGAAAGCCTCTGTTGCATCGTCTGCCATATGGTTTCCCAAGCCGATATTGGACTGGGGAGGTGGTGCTTTGTGCTCTAACTGAGAGAGCAGCTTCTCTCGTTCCTCCAGCAATTGTCTTCTCAGACGTTCCAGATCCATAGGCATTGGAGTGCCTCCTCGCTTCTCCGAGCCGTCCCTTATTCGACATACCGAGCGGTCTATCGATCATCCTTGGAACTAGATTTTACCCTGTCGCCACGGAAAATACAAAAGTGGCCTGTGGGCGGATTTCGAAGCAACTCCTTGGGGCCCCACGGGCCCCCAGGAGTCTCTCTGGAGCACCTTTGACGCTTGTCGACCCCAAACGGTGAGCCCACACTGGGCTTCAGACGCGTCGAAAGGGCCCCCAGGAACGGTTATTGGACGTTCGGCTTGCTTCGAAGGATTGCAGGCAGATGGACGATCCATCCCGCCGGGCGCGTGGGTGTTGCTGGAGGAGGCGTCAGCGTGCTCATTTCGCAAATCGGCATCTGTCGGAGCAAATTTGCGCCGTTCTACGTCCCAGAGCCTCCCAGAGGGCGGATTTCCGCCTGATTTTCCTCGCAAATCGGGGCGGTTTCATGCAAGAATCCGATTTGCGAAAAACGGGAGCATGATGTAAAATTTCGGCGAAAGTGAGCCTGAAAAACAGCCTCGTAGAGGCCCGTAGAGCCGTTTTTCTGGGTGTGCAGGTCGAAAACCTATAGGGAAACGGTACGGCGGAGCCTGGGGTTTCACTTCGTAGGCCCGATTCGAGGGTACTGAAAGGTCCCACGGCTCCGCCCACGGCCGCTCCGAATCCTGGTTTCACTTCGTAGGCCCGATTCGAGGGTACTGAAAGAGAACGCGATAGCGGAGACGGCGCGGCGGTTCGAGGTTTCACTTCGTAGGCCCGATTCGAGGGTACTGAAAGGTGTTGTGCCGATTCCGGTCACCTTCCTCAAGCGAGGTTTCACTTCGTAGGCCCGATTCGAGGGTACTGAAAGTTTGCGCGGGCATGTTTGATATGTTGTCAAACTACGGTTTCACTTCGTAGGCCCGATTCGAGGGTACTGAAAGGTACCATTACGTTCTGGGCTATCCGGAGGAGAAGATGTTTCACTTCGTAGGCCCGATTCGAGGGTACTGAAAGTACATCTCCTTCCCCGCCGACGAGCGCCTCACCGAGTTTCACTTCATAGGCCCGATTCGAGGGTACTGAAAGCCAG
>WFSD01000154.1 GCA_015486235.1 Anaerolineae bacterium | reverse complement strand
GCAGATGCGCCCCATTACATTGATTCGGGCACGCTGCTCGTCACGAAGGCAAACTTGGACACCTACAATGAAGCCCGCAAAGCTCTTACAATGAAGATCAGCAAGACTTTCGTGGAGAAGTACTTGGATTGCCCGCGTTGATTGAGGGAGGCGCTTTATGGGAGCACGCGCGATGCGTGCTCCCCTTTTTTCATCATTATAATCTTGTCGAAAACCTGAGGAGGAATGGTGGGGAAAGTACTGGAAGTATTGGAGAGTATCAGGAAGGGCTGGTACAGGCTGGGCCTGCTGCTCGTAACCGGATTGTTCTGGCTGCTTTTCGCATGGCAGGCCAAAGGTTTTCTGAACAGTTTTAACATCTTTACGTTGCTCCGCTTCGCATCCATCCAGGTGATGGTGGGCTTCGCCCAGATGATAGCCCTTTCTGCTGGAGAAATGGATTTGTCGGTCGGTGCAATAGGGTGTGGTGTGGCTATGTTTTCAGGAGCCCTTATGCAGTTGCTCCATGTTCCTTTCCCACTGGCGATTTTGTTCGGGCTCCTCTTGGGAGCTACGGCAGGACTTTTCAACGGACTTCTGGTGGTCACAACTAAGATAAGTAGCTTTATCATTACCCTGGCTACTTTAAGCATGTTCAGTGGCATAATGTTCATTACCACCAAAGCAAACGCTTTTACGGTGTTGCCGAAAGGGTTTTTCGATTTGAGCCGGGTGTGGACTTTCGGCTTGCCGATATCCCCCCTGGTGTGGGTGGTGGTTGTGGTCGCTGTAATCCTGTATTTCATGTATGCTAACACCGCCCTTGGGCGGAAGATCCTATCCGTGGGGGCGAACCGGAGGGCCGCTGAGATGTCCGGCATTCGCTCTTCCAGGATAAGGGTCACGGTTTTCGTGCTCGTTGGAATTGTAGCGGGATTAGCCGGGCTCATGGATGCGGCGAGGTTGGAATCGGCAGGGCCGATTATAGGCACAGAATGGTTGCTCGCTTCCTTCGCTGTGCCTGCCATCGGCGGCACTTCTATTTTTGGCGGAAGCGTGGCGGTATTTGGCGCTGTGCTGGGTGGAATACTGACCAGTACTATCACCAATGGCGTGCTTTTGATGAACGTGAGTAACTTCTTCGTGAATTCTTTCCTTGGTTTGATATTGCTCTTCGCCGTGGGACTTGATCGGCTTCAGAAAGTCTATCGGGAGAGGACAACCGTAAGATGATCGAGGCAAAAGGAAAGGCAGCAGTTAACAGCAGGCAGTACCTCAGGGAGCTCATTCTGTCCGAGTGGGGGAGGTTACTGCTCATCGACCTGGTGTCCGTGGTGATCATGTCTTTCGTCTCCAAGGAGTACCTCTCAACTTTCAATTTGTTTGTGATCACTAGAGACGTCTCGACAATGATCCTCATAGGATTTAGCCAAGCCATCGTGCTAGCGATTGGGCAAATGAATTTGTCTCTGGGTGCCATCGGAGGATTGGTGGCCGTTTCCGCCGGTGGGCTTATGGAGGCCCAGGGATGGCCTATAGGTGTCGCGGTTGTGGCGGGTCTTCTGATAGGCATTCTTGCCGGTTATCTCAACGGCGTGATCATCGTGAAGACCGGAATCAACAGTTTCATCATTACGCTGGCTACCAATAGCATTTTCCTCGGCTTGGACCTCGGTATGACCCATGCAGAGCCTTTCTACAACATACCGGCCGCCGTGAAGGCATTTGGACAGGCCAGAATTGGCTTTTTCCCATACATGGGGTTTGTGACTTTGATCCTGATAGCGTCTGTGGTCGTGTTTCTCAAGTACATGGTGATTGGGCGTCAGTTGCTGGCGACCGGCGGAAACTGGGGAGCTGCGGAAGTGTCCGGCGTGCCTGTCAGAAGATCGGTTGTGCTTGCCCATATCATGTCAGGCTTTATGGCTGCGGTGTCCGGCATTCTCTGGATGTCCCAGTTGCACTCCGCGCAGCCGATGATTGGCGCATCCTGGCTGTTGCCTTCGTTTGCGATTCCAATCATAGGCGGCGTAGCTTTGACAGGCGGTAGTTTTCCGGTAGCTGGTGTCATTTTTGCTGCGTTTCTCCTTTCGATAATCCAGAGCGCGTTGGTGCAGCTGCAGATAGACCCGTATTACGTGCAGTTCCTTTTGGGGTTGTTGATCCTTGGCGCTGTGATGATGAATGAATTCGGAAGCAGACGCAAACGCACATAGTAAGGGGGATTATGCAGAATGATGCAGGAAGGAACAGTTCTTGAGACTTTACACATCAGCAAGGCTTTTCCGGGGGTTCAGGCGCTCGATGACGTATCGTTGACGTTGAGACGAGGGGAAATACATGGCCTTATCGGCGAGAACGGGGCCGGCAAAAGCACGTTGATAAAGATAATCTTCGGGTTGTACCAGCCGGACAAAGGAGAAGTCCGGATAGATGGGAAGCCAGTGAAGTTCGATTCGCCCATGGATTCCGTCAAAGCAGGCATTGGATTCATTCCTCAGGAGCGCAATCTCATCCCCGGATTTACGGTTGGGGAGAACGTGCTCCTGGAGAAACTGAACCAGTCCGGGGTGTTCGTAAGTTATAAGAAGATAAATGCCGAAGCGGTGCAGTGGCTCGAGGCGGTAGGGCTGGATATCCTCCCAACTGTGGTGGTTTCCGAACTCAGCCCGGCGCAGATGCAGCTTGTGGAGACTGCCAAGGCGCTTGCCCTGAAGACCAAGATTTTGTTGCTGGACGAGCCTACGGCTTCTCTGACGCCCCACGAGGTGGAGTTCCTTTTCGGGGTTCTGAAGAAATTGAAGACGAGCGGGGTTGCAATGCTTTTCGTCACGCACAAGCTGGAAGAGATTTTCGCGATATGCGATAGAGTGACGGTACTGCGTGATGGGCATGTAGCGGCCCAGGGTGAACCTATAGAGAGCATGGACAAAGACCGTATGATCTCCCTGATGATTGGGCGTAAGTACGTGGTCACTCAGCTCCCACCGAAGCCGCCCCGGAAGGATAAACCCATTCTGGAAGCCCGGGATGTATATTCTGATAGCGGGACTCAAGGGGTCAGTCTCGATCTCTATCCTGGGGAGATTGCCGGGTTGTACGGATTGGTAGGAGCAGGACGCACCGAATTCGCTAGAGCTCTGATAGGCGATGCTAGAATCACCGGGGGAGAGGTGCTTGTCAACGGTAAAGTCGCCAACGTCAAGAGCGTGGCTGATGCTCTGCACAGATACGGTATAGGGTATGTAAGCGAAAACAGGAAGGCAGAGGGATTGATCCTGAGCCACAGCGTGGTCACCAATATAACGATTACCGTTTGGGACAGGATCGCCAAGATGTTGGGGGTGGTCAGGAAGCGCGAGGAGCGGGCTATAGCCAGAAGATCCGTGGATCAGCTCGACATAAAGACTCCTTCGCTCGATCAGATAGTCATGTACCTGAGCGGCGGAAACCAGCAGAAAGTAGCCCTGGCAAAGTGGTTGACGGCTAATACCAGGATATTAATCATCGATGAACCCACCATAGGGATAGATATCAAGACTAAGTACGCCCTGCATGATCTGATCTGGGATCTGGCAGCAAATGGGGTAGCAATCCTTTTGATATCGAGCGATATGCCGGAGATCATTCGGCTTGCTGACAGGATACTCGTGATGAAAGACCATCGCATTGTTGGGGAACTCGCTAATTCTCGAGAATACGGAGATATGAGCCAAAAGATAGGTAAGCTGCTAGCCTGACTGTTCTGGAGGGGGGAGGTATGAAGCGCTACGCTATGACGGTTATGTTGAAAGATGATCCAGAGATCATCCGGAAGTACGAGGGGTATCATGCCAATCCATGGCCTGAGGTGAACAAGGCGCTCCTGGATGTAGGGGTCAAAAAGATGTTTATCTACAGATTTGGTCGGCAATTGTTTATGTTCATGGAGACTGTGGACAATTTCGATCCCGAGAGGGGTTTCGCCAGCTATGCCAAAGACCCTAGAGTCAAGGAATGGGACGAAATGATGGCTTCCTTCCAGGAACATGTGCCCGGTGCTCCTAAAGGGGTGAAATGGGTTGAGATGAAGGAAATCTACACCCTTGAAGGTTAAAGATTCTCGGTTTGGAGGGAAGGCAATGGGAGAAATTACCATATCTGGCATTTCTACCAGGGATGCCAGGTTTACGTTGAAGCCGGGAGAGGGTGCTGACTCAGTACATTCGAATCCCCAGTATTCTTATGCCGTTACGCTGCTGCACACGGACAAGGGGATCACGGGGGTTGGCCTCACGTTTACTCTCGGTGATGGCAATGATTTGGTCTGCAAGGCGATAGAGGCCCTTGCCGTTCCGCTTGTCGGCAGGGAGATAGAGGAGCTCATGTCTGAATTCGGCAAGGTCTGGAGAAGCATTGCAGATCATCCGCGGTATCGGTGGCTTGGCCCGCACAAAGGTGTGGTTCACTTGGCGCTGGCTTCCATCACCAACGCATGTTTCGACTTATGGGCCAAGGCCAGAGGTGTGCCTTTGTGGAAGCTGCTGCTCGATTTGTCCCCGGAGGAGGTGGCTGATTTGCTAGATTTGGGCTACCTCGAAGATGTGCTCACCAGGGAAGACGTTATTGCAATTCTCGAGGAGAATGCTAGAACACGGCCTGAGCGGGAGAGTATCCTGCAAACGGGGTATCCTGGCTACGATACCTCCGTGGGGTGGTTCCACTATTCGGACGAGCGGCTCCGAGAGAATGTCCGTAGGTCTGTAGCAGCTGGTTTCAAGGCTATGAAACTGAAAATCGGCTCGGAGAACAGCGAACGGGATATCCGAAGGGCGAAGATCGTGCGGGAGGAAGCCGGCGACGATGCGCTCATAATGCTAGATTGTAACCAGAAATGGAGTTTGCCGCAGGCGGTTAGGGACATTCTTTCCCTCGCTTCTATGAACCCGTTCTGGATCGAGGAGCCAACCCATCCGGATGACGTGGCGGCCCATCAGACGTTGCGTCGTGCAGTTTATCCTATCAAGATAGCCCTTGGGGAGCATGTCCCAAACAGGGTGATTTTCAAGAATTACTTCCAGGCGCAGGCGGTGGATATCTGCCAGCCGGATGCACTTAGGCTTGGGGGCATCAGCGAATTCATCACGGTCAGCCTGATGGCGAGGAAATTTGGTGTTACCGTCGTGCCTCATGTTGGCGACATGGGACAAATACATCAGCATTTGGCTTTGTTCAACCACATAGCGTTGGGGCACGAGGCGCTGTTCCTGGAGTACATACCGCATCTGAGGGAGTACTTCGTGTATCCTGCGATCGTGGAGAACGGGGTGTATCGCGTTCCGCAGGAGCCTGGCAGCAGTTCTGATCTGAAGTGAAAGTTCGCATAAGGAGGGCAAAATGTACATTCTGGATGCTCACCAGCATTTCTGGACCAGAGAGAGTATAGTGGGCCTGTTTGAAGGGCTTGGCGCTTCACTGGACGGTTTTCAGCCGATCATCAGGGATTTCTCGCCCCAGGATTTGCGGCCTATTCTGAACAAACTGGGAGTCGACGAAACCATACTCGTTCAGGTTAATTCTACTCTCGACAACACACTCCATTTTCTCGACCTCGCGCGGGAGAACGAGTGGATAGCGGGCGTCGTGGGGTGGGTAGATCTTGCCGACCCCGGGGTAGGGGATACACTGGATTCTATCCGGACTCCCAAGCTAGTCGGGATACGGCATCAGTGGCACGACGAACCCGATCCTGCGTGGATATTGCAGCCATCGGTGCTGAACGGACTAAGGGAAGTCGCCAAGCGTGGGCTGGTGTACGAGCTTCTCGTGAAGCCCAGGGAGTGGGAGTATATTCCCAAAGTGGTGAATGCCGTTCCGGAGTTGATCTACGTAATCGACCACATCGGCAAGCCGAACATCGCCGAAAGGCAGATGGACGATTGGGTGGAGGCTATGAAAGCGGCAGCCTCTTTCCCGAAGATGTATTGCAAGATTTCTGGCATGATCACGGAAGCTAAGTGGCATGAGTGGACGGTGGAGGATCTGAGGCCTTACGTGGAGGAAGTTGTTGAGATTTTCGGCGTGGATAGGGTGATGTTCGGCAGTGATTGGCCTGTTTGCCTGCTTTCCGGCACCTACGAGCAGTGGTTCGGGACCCTCCAGGAGATTCTAAGGGATCTACCCGAAGGGGACAAGGAGAAAATTTTTAGGGCCAATGCCAGAAAGGTTTACGGTATAGGAAGCTAAAGGAGGTTTCTGATATGTCCGGCCTTGAATCCCTTGACAAGCCGGTGCCCCCGG
The DNA here is from genome assembly GCA_015486235.1 of Anaerolineae bacterium. Taxonomy (GTDB): domain Bacteria; phylum Chloroflexota; class Anaerolineae; order S016-19; family S016-19; genus S016-19. Next base: position 5,178 of record WFSD01000154.1, on the reverse strand, counting down.
AAAAGCTGGAAGAACTTTGCGTCGCTGCAATGTTGAAAGCGGGTTTGAAAAAGAAACACGCCGAAATCACGGCCCGTGTTCTGGTGAGCACAGATTTATGGGGTGTGTTCACCCACGGCACGAAACAGCTTCGGGGGCTGCTGAAGAATATCCGTGATGGGCGTCTCGATCCGAAGGCGGAGCCGGAAGTGGTACGCGACGTTCCGGCGGCGGCTTTGGTCGATGGACATTTCGCCATGCCTATGGTCAGCTCCACGAGAGCGATGAACCTGGCTATAGAGAAAGCCAGGGAGCTTGGCACGGCATTCGTCGGAGTCACTCACAGTGGACATTTTGGAGCTGCCGGATACTATGCGAACATGGCAGCAGAGAACGACATGATCGGACTTTCCATGTGTAATGTGGAGCCGTTCATGACGGTGCCGGGTGCCAAAGGACGGGTGTTGGGCACAAACCCAATAGCATATGCCATCCCTGCGGGTGAGGAACCAACCGTGTTCCTCGACATCGCCACCAGTGCAGTGGCTGTCAGCAAGGTATTCGCCGCTAGGGCCAGGGGCGAGGAAGTTCCGCCCACATGGTTCGTGGATGCTGATGGCAACCCGTCCACTGATCCCTCCAAGATAGACGATGGCGCCATGCTGCCTATGGCGGGGCACAAAGGATATGGCATAGCCGTGCTCATTGAGGTTCTTTCCGCCGTCCTGACTGGCTCTGCGGTTATGAGCGAAGTCAAGAGCTGGGCACTCGATCTTCCGGAGCCGTCCAATCAGGGACACGCTTTCATGGTGATCAACCCGTCAGTATTCATGCCCGTGGAAGAGTTCAAGACAAGGGTAGACGCCATGATCAGGGAGATCAAATCCGCCCCCAAGGCCCTCGGGGCGACCAGGATATACCTTCCCGGAGAAATGGAATGGGAAAGGCGGGAGAAGTTCCTCAAAAACGGAATCGAGCTTCCTTCGGATGTGGTGGCTAACCTGAAGCTCATGGCCGAGGAATGGGGAGTGGAATTATAGTTTGGCGGAGGTGAGACCGTGGGAGTGCTTTCCGGTAAGGTAGCTATTGTTACAGGAGCAGGCCAGGGTATAGGAAAGGCAACGGCCCTGAGACTGGCTCGAGAGGGAGCCGATGTAGTGGTGGCAGAATACAACATGGAAACTGCGCGGGCTGCAGCTTCCGACATCAGAGCTCTGGGGCGACATGCGCTCGCTTATCACATTGATGTTTCCGATGTGAAAATGGTTCGGAAGATGGCGAAGGACGTCGTGGAACGGTTCGGTAGGATTGACATCCTGGTGAACAATGCCGGCGTAAGCGAGATCAAGCCATTCATGGAGATTACGGAAGTGGACTGGGATCGCATAACACGCGTGAATGAAAAGGGGTTGTTTTTCTGCCTCCAAGCTGTTGCGGCACAGATGATCGAGCAGGTGCCAGAGGAAGTGAAAAAGGCGGGCAAGGCCGATAGGAGTTACGGTAAAATCGTCAATCTTACGTCTATCTCAGGTCAGAGGGGTAGACCGTTGCACCCACACTACGCGGCGAGCAAGGCCGCGGTGATAAGCATCACACAATCCGCGGCGCTGGCGCTAGCGCCCTACGGGATTAACGTCAACGCCGTGTCTCCAGGCGTCGTGAAAACGCCTCTGTGGAAACAACTGGACGCAGAGCGGGCAAGGCTCACTGGGGCCCGCCCCGGGGAGTCTATGGAAGCGTTTCTGGAGAAAGTACCCCTCCGGCGTGCTGCTTTGCCAGAGGACGTGGCTGCGGCGATTTTCTTCCTCTGCTCACCGGAGTCGGATATGGTTACGGGACATACGCTCAACGTGGATGGCGGATACGAGATGCATTGAACGGGGATGCCCGGTAGGGGCGATGTTGGGCGAGAGATTTCATCCCCAAATTACCAAATTACGCAGATCACGCGGAATAGCAGCCAAGCATTCCGCTAGTTGCCCATCGCTCGATGTAGTAGAGCCATCGGATGAATCTATCTCACTTGGTGGCACAGGTGCCACCAAGTGAGATACTCTTTGCATGTTTGCATCCAGTAGGAGGCATGGCATGTTATACCTCCTACTATGTTCTCGGGGGTATATCTTCTTTCAGCGTAGTTTATTCGCGCGAATCCATGATTGTTGGAGGTTGCATGGAAATTTGGAGGGTTAATACCTGTACCAAACGGTTTGTCAGGGAGCCTGTGCCGGATGCCTGGAAGCACCTCGGTGGGCGTGGTCTTTCGGCCCGCATCCTGCTCGACGAGGTTCCACCAACCTGTGATCCACTCGGTCCTTACAACAAGCTGATCTTCGCCCCCGGCCTCTTGGTGGGACATCGGCTCTCCAGTTGCGATCGCATCTCCATAGGCGGCAAGAGCCCGCTCACCGGAGGCATCAAGGAATCCAACGCCGGTGGCACCACCGGCTTCGCCCTGGCACAGCTTGGCATAAAGGCTCTGATCCTGGAAGGTAGGCCAGATCCTGGGGATGACTGGTGGGTGCTTCACGTTTCCAGGTCCGGTGTACGGTTTGACAGTGCGGGGTCCGTTGTGGGCCTCGGCGTGTACGGAGCAGCTTCTAGATTGCTGGCTTTTTACGGTAGGAAAGTCGCGATTGCGCTTATCGGGCCTGGCGGTGAAATGTTGCTAAGAGTTGCAGGAATACAGAACCTGGATCAGAATCGGGTGCCTTCTCGTATCGCGGCGCGTGGTGGCCTGGGGGCTGTGCTGGGTTCCAAGCGTATCAAGGCTGTGGTGATAGATCCGGAAGGCGGGAGTAAGCCTCCCATCGTCGACCTCCCCGCTTTCAGAAAGGCCCAAAAGGCCTTTACCCAGGCACTGCTGAGCCACCCCCAGACCCATACTTACGCCGACTACGGCACTGCAGCCATGGTCGACATGTGCCAGTATTTCGGCAGCCTGCCGACGCGGGGCTTCTCGGCTGGGCAGTTCGAGGGAGCGGAGGAAATCAGCGGGAAGCACCTGCGGGAGCTGATTCTGGAGCGAGACGGCGAAGGTAGGACGACTCACGGCTGCATGGGAGGGTGCGCCATCCGCTGCTCGAACGTTTTCGCCGATGCTGGGGGTAAAACTTTAGTTTCTCCGTTGGAGTACGAGACCATCGGGCTTATGGGCTCGAACTTGGGCATATCCGACCTGGATTCCATCGCCAAGTTAAACCGAGAGGTGAACGATCTAGGTCTGGACACCATTGATATAGGGGCTGCACTTGGCGTTGCGGCGCAGGCAGGGTTGATGGGATGGGGGAATGCCCGGAGGGCGCTGGAGCTCATCTGGGAAATCAGGCGTGGTACACCCCTGGGCAGGATATTGGGCAACGGTGCTGCCACTACTGGGAAAGTGCTTGGCGTAGAAAGGATACCAGTAGTGAAAGGCCAGGCCATGTCAGCCTACGACCCACGCGCCATCAAGGGGACTGGTGTAACTTTCGCCACCTCCCCCATGGGTGCCGATCATACGGCAGGGTTGACCATCCGCGCCAGGATAGACCATCTTGACCCGAAGGGGCAGGTAGAAGTCTCCAGAGGGGTGCAGATCAGCATGGCTGGGTACGACACTCTTGGGGCTTGCATTTTCGCCGGTTTTGGGTTCGCCGCCGCTCCCGAAGGAACTGTAGCAGCTCTCCTTAACGCCAAGTACGGTTGGTCAGTGGAGAGCGATATCCTGGAGGTTTTGGGACGTGAGACGCTGAGGCTGGAGCGGGAGTTCAACCATTTGGCCGGTTTCACTCCCGCCGACGATCGCTTGCCGGAATGGATGACCCGTGAGCCTCTTCCCCCGACAGGCGCTGTCTTTGACGTCCTAGAGGAGGAGCTGGATTCGCTGTTCGACACAGTCTGAGTTTACATCCAAGCACGCCGTGTGAGGACAACGGCAAGTGGCAGTATTGTTCGCAAGGGGTGAATCACTTTCTATGCTACTTTCCGAACATATGTTTATCAACTTACATGTGGGTGCACCAAGAGATCGTTACCACCTGAGAATGATTGGCAAAGAATACATCCAGCGTAACGGTTGTGCAATCAGATACAGTCTACCATCTGAGCTCTGGCTGATTTGGGCTGAGACATGGCTACTGGCTTTTTCCCTTTCACCGCTGTGAGTGCATACACGTATTCTCTCTCCTCCAGGGTGAGGGCGTATGGCCTCGGCACACTGGTCGTATCCACGCCGAACGGCCAGAAACGCCTCTGCTTCTCCGGCATGGCTTTCTTGAGTATCCTGTTCCGCCCTTTCGGAGGGAACATGAACTCAGAGATGGTTGCGTAGAGACTGGCATGCCCACGTCTGAACGCGCGGGGTGCAGACTTAACTCTACCACACTGGATGCGTCCGTGTTGCTGCTCAGGGCGTCAACTAAATCCATCTTCGAAACTACTCGATTGTCAAGTTCCTAGTACAATATGTTAAAACTTTTACCGCTTCCAGCTATTTTTGAAGTTTTACCCGCTCAACGCGGAGGTTTGCCAAAAGTCCAAGGAGAAAAAGAAATGATCGAGAAAGAATGCTCTAACCCTTTCGGCTCCCGTTCTGTATTTGAAACGGGCAGCGGGACTGCAGTGATGTACCGCCTCAATGCGCTGGAAAGGGAGGGAGTAGTGGGGGTATCCAGGCTTCCTGTCTCCATCCGCGTCCTTTTGGAGTCGGCCTTGAGGCAGTGCGATGGGGTCGCTGTTACCGAAGAAAACGTTCTAACATTGGCTCGTTGGAATGCCAAAGCCGTCGGAAAAAAGGAATTTCCGTACAAGCCTGCACGGGTGATGCTGCAGGATTGCAACGGCGTGCCCTCGGTGATAGATCTGGCAGCACTCCGGTCTGCCATGCACAGGATGGGTGGAGATCCGAGCAGGATCAACCCTCACGTACCCGCCGTCCTGATCATAGATCACTCAGTGCAGGTGGATTATTTCGGCGTGTTGGACGCTCCATACTTCAACGCCAGGCGCGAGTTCGAGCGGAATCGCGAGCGGTACGCTTTCCTCCGGTGGGGGCAGGCCGCTTTCGAGAACTTCTCCGTCGTCCCCCCAGACACCGGCATCATCCACCAGGTGAACCTGGAGTACCTGGCGAAAGTCGTCCATCTGCGAAAGCAAAACGGCGAAGCGGTGGCTTTCCCCGACAGCCTTGTGGGAACCGACTCCCACACCACCATGATC
>WFSD01000153.1 GCA_015486235.1 Anaerolineae bacterium | reverse complement strand
GCTTGCACTTCCAGTGCCGGAGGGGTAGTCGTGTGCAGGCCAGTTGGCATTTTCTCCGATCCCAGGACCGCCTCCACAGTGGAGATCAACCCGGTATGCCTTCCAGAAGCCTGTAGGATGGAGTGCAAGAGAGTCGCTGTGGTGGTCTTCCCGTCAGTGCCGGTAACCCCCACCAGCGTAAGCTTCTCCGCCGGGAACCCATGCCACGCAGCGGCGAGATAAGCAAGCGCCTCCCTCCCATCCCGCACCTGAATGTAGGGCACGTCGAGTGTGAGTGGGCGTTCCCCGACCACTACGGCAGCTCCGCGGGCGATGGCATCCGGTATGAACCGGTGCCCATCCTGTTCCACACCGCGGTAGGCAACGAACAGCCCTCCCTGCTGGACGCGGCGGGAATCATCGTACACGCCTGTTATCCTTATCTCTCCGTCCACGGCCCCTTCCGCGTGGGGCAGCGCCTCGACGAGATCGCCTAGTTTCCTGGCCACCGAGCACCTCCACAATGGATTATATCAGCCGCGAGGACTGTTGCCAAGGGGAAATGGGAGCCGGGGGTTCGAAGCAAATCCTGGGGCTCTAGGGGCCCCAGGATTCTCCAGATTCTGTTGTCGGTCTCCATCAACCCCAACTGCGGGCCGTGATCTGTTTTGGATGCTTCGAGGAGATCCCTGAAACGGCTTTGGGCTTTCGATTTGCTGCGAAAGTCCAAAGCCCACGCCGCGATACGTGGGAAGCGGCTCAGGATGCTATCGGTGCGATCGCACTCCATCTGGAATAGACGCAAAAAGGCGCCCTGTATGGGCGCCTTTTTGGTGTAAGACTTCTGTCGGTTGTCAGGATCGCTGATCGATGGGGACGTACTCCGCCTTTAGTGGGCCGGTGTAGATGGCACGTGGCCTGAAGATTCTGTTGCTGTGGAGATACTCCAGCACCCTGGCGACCCAGCCAGCGACCCTCGACACGGCGAAGATGGGCGTAAACATCTTCGAATCGATCCCCAGGCTGTGGTACACGATGCCGGAATAGTAGTCCACATTGGGGAATATGCCTTTCTTGCCAAGTCTCTCTATCATCACTTTCTCCACTTCCTGGGAGATGGTGTAGAGTTTCTCATTGCCGGAGAGCTTGGCGAGACGTTCGGCGTAGGATTTGAGTATCTTGGCTCTGGGGTCATACGCTTTGTAGACGCGGTGGCCCATGCCCATGATCTTGACTTTCCTGGCAAGCTTGTCCTCGATGTAAGCTTTGGCATTCTCAGGCTCGCCTATTTCCATGAACATCTTCAGCGTTCTCTCGTTGGCTCCACCGTGCAGAGGGCCTTTCAGGGAGGAAAGGCCGCCAGTGATGGCGGAGTAGATGTCGGAGAGGGACGAAGCGACGACCATGCTGGTAAACGTCGAAGCGTTCATGCCATGATCGGCGTGCAGGATCAATGCCTTGTTCATCACATCCGCTTCCAGCTCGTTGGGCTTCTTGCCGGTGAGCATGTAGAAGAAGTCGGATGCGTGGTTCAGGTTTGGATCGGGGGCGACTGGTGGCAACCCGGCCCTGAGCCTCCCCACCTCGGCCGCTACCGTGGCCATCTGGGAAATTGCTTTGATCCCCAGCTCTGTCCAGGCTTCCAGGTCGAACTCATCTACCTTCTCTGGATTTTCGTAAGCCCCGAGGGCGGAGAACGCCGTGCGGAGCAGAGCCATTGGGTGAGCAGTAGGTGGCATGCTCTTGATGATGTCTGCCACGCGCGGGTCGATAGTGCGGTAGTTCACCAGCTTTTGGGTAAATTCATCGAGCTCTTTCCTCGTCGGGAGCTTGCCGAATAAAAGAAGGTAAGCGGTTTCCTCGTACGTGGAATGTTCTGCAAGATCGCCGATCTCGATACCCCGGTAGATCAGCCAGCCTTTCTGCCCGTCGATGTAACCGAGCTTGCTTTCGCAGGCTATTACGCCTTCCAGACCTTTGGAGAACTCCTCCTGGCCGTAGAACTTATGCTGTTCTGCCATAGTTCAACCTCCTTGTTGTATAGGAATGATCGTATCAACAACAGAAACGCTATCGTGCAACTTTCGCATTGCACAAAGCCTTCTGTTACTTACAGCATTCCATGTTTGTGAGCCTTTATGAGCGGGTGAGATTCCAGGCGTTTTTCCAATTCTCGTTTATACTCTTCCATGTCAACGGTCTTGCGGGCTACCCCTGTGTCCATAGCCGCTTTTGCCACTGCGCTCGCTTCCCACATCAACACGTTAGGATCGAGTGGCTTGGGAATGATATACTCTGGACCAAATTCTATGCTGTCTGTATTGTAAGCCTTAAGCACAATCTCTGGGACTTTCTCTCTGGTCAAAGATGCCAAAGCATGAGCAGCAGCAATTTTCATCTCATCGTTGATTGCACTGGCGTGGACATCCAAAGCGCCGCGGAAGATGAATGGGAACCCAAGGACGTTGTTCACCTGGTTGGGGTAGTCGGAGCGGCCAGTGGCGACGATGGCGTCTGGGCGTGCTTCCTTGGCCAGCTCGTAGCGGATCTCCGGATCGGGGTTTGCCAGGGCAAAGATGATTGGCTTGTCAGCCATGCTCTTCACCATCTCTGGGGTTACCACATTGGCCACAGAGACGCCCAGGAACAGGTCAGCACCTCGCATAGCGTCCGCAAGAGTGCGGCACTTGGTATCTTGCGCGAATTCCTCCTTATAGGGGTTCATGTTCTCCTTGCGGCCCTTGTAAATTACCCCTCTGGAATCAATCATGATGACGTTCTCACGCTTGATACCTAGTTTGATGTATAGATTGGTGCACGCGCGAGCAGCAGCGCCAGCACCACTAACTGTAAGCCGCATATCTTCGATCTTCTTGCCTTGGATCTCAGCTGCATTGATTAGCGCGGCAGTGGTGATTACGGCTGTACCATGTTGGTCGTCATGGAAGACAGGGATGTCCAGCATTCCCTTAAGCTTCTCTTCGATGTAAAAACACTCTGGGGCCTTTATGTCTTCCAGGTTGATGCCGCCGAAAGTGGGGGCTATTGCTCTGACAACGTTGATGATCTCATCGGGGTCTTTGGAGTCCACCTCGATATCAAACACATCCACATCTGCGAAGCTTTTGAACAGGACGCCTTTCCCTTCCATGACTGGCTTTGCAGCTAGCGGGCCTCGGTTCCCGAGGCCGAGGATAGCAGTACCGTTGGATACGACTGCCACCAGGTTGCCTTTTGCTGTGTACTTGAAAACATCCGCTGGATTTTTGTCGACTTCCAACACAGGCTGGGCTACCCCGGGGGTGTACGCCAGCCCCAGATCCCATTGGGTGACCATGGGCTTGGTGGCAATGACCTCGATCTTGCCAGGCCTACCTTTCGAGTGGTACTCAAGTGCAGCTTCCATTAACGACTTCTCTGTCATCGGATTACCTCCTAATTTTTTGAGGCTCT
>WFSD01000152.1 GCA_015486235.1 Anaerolineae bacterium | reverse complement strand
GGTACATCTTGTAGTCGGGCGAAGCCCGACTACAAGATGTACCCTTTCTTCCCAGTCATGCGCCAGGCACGAAGCCCCAGAAAGCTCCGTTCCCGCTTTGTCAGAAGTCCAGTTAGTCGATTTGGCGTATCAAAAGTGCCGCTGTCGGCTGACGGTTTTAGAACGGTATTTCTTCCTCTGCCACGGAGGTGGCTCCGGCTGGAGTGTCAGAAGCGTTCTGGTCCCCGCGGGGGCTGAGGAAGCGTACCGTGCGGGCGGTTAGCTCCAGACTGGCTCTGGGCTGTCCGTCCTGTCCTGTCCAGGCCGACGCGTCGACCTCTCCCTCTACCAGAACCAATCTCCCCTTACCCAGATACTGAGCGCAGGTCTCTGCCAGCTTCCGCCACGCTGTCACTCTGAACCACGTAGTCTTTTTTTGCTGGCCTCCGTTCTGATCTGTCCATCGCCTGTTCACAGCCACGTTGAAGCTGGTGACAGGCACTCCGCTTGGGGTGTACCTCATTTCAGGATCATTCCCGAGGTTCCCCACTATCACAGTTTTTTGGTACATGAGGTGTGCTCCTTTCTGCAGCTGCAACCACGAATTACACGAACCACGGATTACACGAACCACGAATTGCACGAATCGCACCCATCGGCAGGTGCGGCTTACAGATGCCTCGAATTGTGAAGGACATGGGCCGCGATGTGCCCGTATTGATGAGCAATGATACTACACAAAGGAATTTTTGTCAAAGCGTCTATCGTTTGGATTTTCCCTGAGACATCTCCAGCATCCGTCGACCCCGAGCGATAGGGGGCGCCGTGCTTCAGGCACGTCGCAAAAGCTCCAGAGGCGGCACGAGCCTTCGATTTACTTCGGAGGCCATCATTTGGGTTCTATTGGTGTCATGTCCCGCCAGTTGGGGCCGCGCTCCACATCCACTTTGAGAGGAGCTTTCAGATTGTAAGCGCCTTCCATCACGTCCTTCACCAGCTCCGCTGCGCCCTCCAATTCCTCTTCGGGGGCCTCCAGCACCAGTTCGTCGTGAACCTGAAGGATCATAGCGCTCCTGAGCCCTTCCTCCTTCAGCCTGCGGTGCAGCCGGATCATCGCTATCTTGATGATATCCGCTGCGGTGCCCTGGATGGGGTGGTTTATCGCCGCCCGCTCTGCGGCGAGCCGGATGTTTTGGCTTACCCGGCCTTTGCTCGTGAGCTGTGGGAAGTACCTGCGACGGCCCAGCAGTGTCTCCACGTAACCATGGGCTCTGGCGAATTCCTTAGTCTGTTCGATGTATTCTTTCACCTTGGGGTAGGTGCGGAAATATGCCTCGATGAATTTCGTGGCTGTCTCCTGATCCAGGCTGGTGCGTTGAGCCAGGCCGTAGCCGGTGACGCCGTAGGAAATGGCGAAATTGGTCATCTTGGCAACTCTCCGCTGCTCTTTCGTAACCCGATCCTCCGGAACGCCGAAGATCAGGGATGCAGTGTGAGCGTGGATGTCCGCCCCTTTGGCGAAAGCCGCCAGCATTGTCGGGTCGCCGGAGATGTGGGCCAGGATGCGCAGTTCGACCTGAGAGTAGTCGGCGCCCAGAAGCAGATGCCCCGGCGCCGCCACGAATGCTTTCCGTATCTCCCTCCCCAGATCCGTCCTGGCAGGAATGTTCTGCAGATTTGGGTCGGATGAGGAAAGCCTGCCGGTCTCCGCGCCAGTCTGGTTGTAAGAGGTGTGGACCCGCCCGGTGGTGGGGTTGACCATGTGCGGTAGTGGTTCGATGTAGGTGGAGAGGAGTTTTTTCAATTGTCGGTATTCCAGCACTTTCGCCACAACAGGGTGTAGGCCTTTGAGCCGCTCCAAGACATCGGCAGATGTGGTGACGTGGCCGGAGGTGGTTTTTTTCAGACCGCGAGACGGCAGGTTCAGCTTGTCGAAGAGGGCCTCGGAGAGCTGCTGCGAGGAATTGACGTTGAACTCGTAGCCGACATCTTCGTGGATCGCCCGCTCCAGATCGTGCAGTCTGGTCCGCAGGCTGCGCGCTAGGTCGTGGAGGCAGTCAGCGTCCAAAAGTACGCCTTTTCGTTCCATGGCTGTGAGAACTGGAATCAGCGGCATCTCGACTTCGTAGAAAAGCCGTTCCAGGTTGAGATTTTGCAGCTCTTTCAGGAGCACTTTGGAGAGACGGAGGGTTACGTCGGCGTCGGCGGCGGCGTAGGGGAGTGCTTTCTCTATCGCCACCCTTTCCATGCTGATCTGCTTCTTCCCGGTACCTATCAGCTCGGTGATGGGTGACATCTCCAGCCCCAGTTTCTCGAAAGCCAGTGCTTTCAGGCCCAGGCTCTTGCTATCGGGTCGAATGAGCCACTGGGCTATCATCGTATCCACCAGGTTCGGCTGGACAGGAACTCCATACCGCTCCAGCAAGGTGATATCGTATTTGGCGTTGTGGGCGATCTTTCGGCGGTTCTCGTCGGCAAAGAACGGGGCTATGGCCTCGGCGATATCTCTCCACGGAATCTGCTTGCCTGTTTTGTGACCAACGGGGATGTAGGCTGCTTTACCCTCATCCCACGACAGAGACATGCCTACCAGCGCCGCCTCCTGCTTCCGGAGGCTGTCTGTCTCCACGTCGAAAGCGAACTCCTTTGAATCCTTCAGATGGGCCACCATTTCCAGGAGCCGATCGGGAGTGTTCACCAGGAGGTACTCACCCAGGGGCTTTCGTCCGCTTTCCTGGAAAAGGGAGAGTTGTCCTGGCTGGCCCTTGGCATACCTTGCCTGGGGCAGCCGGTTGATCAGGGATCGGAATTCCAGTTTTCGGAAGAGTTCCACCACCCGATCGCGGTCGAAATCCTCCACGCGGCACGCTTCCAGGTTTAGGTCCAGCGGGAGGTCGGTGACGATGGTCGCCAGTTTCCGGCTCAGGTATGCCTGATCGTGGTATTCCTCCAAAGCGTTTCTGGCTCGTTTGCTCTTTATCTCGTCCAGGTGGGCGTAAATTTCATCGAGTGTACCGTATTGCCGCAACAAAGTCCTTGCTGTTTTATCGCCGACGCCCGGCACGCCGGGGATGTTGTCTGATTTGTCCCCAACCAGAGCTTTGTAGTCTATCAATTGCTGCGGCAACAGGCCGTAGCGCTCCTTGACAGCGTCCACGTCGTAGATCACCACGTCGGAGAAGCGGCGGCGAGAGGTCATCACCCGAACGAAATCATCTATGATCTGAAACGCATCGGTATCGCCGGTGACGATGAGAGATGGCATTTTCTGAGTTTCCGCTTTTCGGCTAAGCGTGCCCAGGACATCGTCCGCCTCGTAACCCTCTATGGCGAAAATCGGAATGTTGAACGCCTCCACCACTTCCCGGATGTGCTCTGTCTGGGTTTTCATCTCATCCGGCATGGCAAGGCGTGTGCCTTTGTACTCCGGGTACATCTCGTGGCGGAAGGTCTTCCCCACATCGAAAGCGACCGCCATGTACTTCGGCTTCACTTCCTCGAGGACGCGGAGGAGCATGGACGTGAAGCCAAAAGTGGCGTTCGTGGGCTCCCCGTCCGCCGTGCTAAGGGTGGGCGGAAGTGCATGGAAAGCCCGGTAGGCCAGGCTGTATGCGTCTATCAGGGCAATTGTATCCATATGCGTGCTCCTGGTATTTCGTCGATACGTCGGCAGAGTGAGCGGGTGGTCATCTGGCCGCGACTGATTGACTAAATTTTAACTCCAGGGGATTGTTTCTGCAAGCGCCTCCGGAAGGCGTTTGGCTCCCGGTCGCCTAGAACCTTCCCGCGTTGCATGGCGCAGGGCACCCGGTATCGATGGAAGTTAGCATTATCCACTCCATCGAAGGGATTTCGAAGCAAATCAAGGCCCGAAAACGCCCCTGGGAGTCCTCACACTCGATACAGGGCTTGTGCTGTGGCTTGCCAGGGGTTGACGAAAGCCTCCCGAAAGGCAGGTTAATTCTGGGGGCCCTATGGGGCCCCAGAAATTACTTCGTTTTCCCCTTGTATAGATTGGTTGAAGTCGTTAGTGCGGTGGGCTACTCATACGTGGCGCTATCGTCGAGTAAGCCCTTTCAGGATGATGTCACCTTTGGCAAAGAGTGCCGGTAGCCCGCCAGTGTGCAGAAACAGGACCGTTTCTTCCCTGCCGAAAGTGCCTTTGCGTATCAGGTCTATCAGGCCTGCCATTGCCTTGCCTGTGTAAACAGGATCTATGAATAGCCCTTCGTGGCGTGCCAGCAGACGTATCGCTTCGATGCAGCCTTCTGACGGAATGGCATATCCTTCTCCCACGTAATCCGTGTACAAAGTGACATCATCGGAGAGAAACGAGATGCCAGGGTCGATTTGACGCCCGGTGCGGGTTGCGACCTGCGCTATCGAATCCCGAAAGTTCACCCAGAGGGATCCCACGTCTATGCCAATCACCCTGGTCGAGGATCCCAGGAGCCGGAATCCGGCCATCAGGCCAGCGACGGTTCCACCAGTGCCTGCCGCTACCGCCACATGATCGAACCGGATATTCATCTCCTCCGCTTGCTTCTGGATTTCCAGGGCGGCATTGAGGTACCCAAGAAGTCCAACTGGCGCTCCTCCGCCGACGGGAATGATGTAGGTATCCTCCTCGGATACGTCTGGAAACTCCAGAGCCGTCTTCCGCATCCGTTCGATGGCTTTCTCCAGCCGTTCGACACCTGTCTTCATCGGCGTGAAATGGATCGTCGCTCCTGCGAGCAAGTCCAACAGCAGGTTGCCGGGGTATTCGCCGGGATCGTCGCCGAATAGGAAAAGTATTGGCTCCAGGCCTACTTTCCTGGCAGCAGCTGCCGTCTGGCGGGCGTGATTCGATTGCAGCCCGCCGAATGTGACAACTTTCTTCTTACCGAGCCTCACTGCCTCACCCAGGAGGAATTCAAGCTTCCTGGTTTTGTTCCCTCCTATTCCAAGCCCGATTTGATCGTCGCGTTTGACGAAAATCCTGGGGCCGCCAAGAGCTCGGGACAGATTATCCAGGGGCTCGATAGCGGACGGCAGGTGAGCCATCCGTATCCTTGCGAAGCGATTTATTTGCTTTTCCAGCGCGTTTATCTCCATTTTGCACTCTCCTGGCTTTCAAAACCTGATGTAGACGGGTTGCATATGGACAACCTCCAGCGTGGACAGGTGCCGCATCTTACTGATTGCTCGCCATACGAAGCGAGCGGTCACTCCACAGGCCAGGTGGGGCTTCTTTGTATGAAGCTGCGAGCTGACACAATAGGTCAGCGGCATCTTTTGCTGCATTGGGGCGGGATACACGACGAGCACTCTCTGACATCTTGAGAAGCGTACCGTCGCCTGAGGAGAACCAGGACTTCACCAGACGGGCTATCTCTTCGGGTCGTGGTTGATAGACGCCAGCGCCAGAATCCAGCACAAAACTGAGGTTTGCGTCTTCTTGTCCAGGCAGATATCCGGTGAGGATTATCGGCAGGCCGACGGTAAACGCTTCGCTGATAGTACTGGGGCCTGCTTTGCTCAACAGCAAGTCCGATGCTTGCATCCACAGATGCATTTCATTGGTGAAGCCAATCACTTTGACTGGGATATGCCAGGCCATTCCCGAGAGATGTTTGTAGAGCCGCTTATTTTTCCCCGTTACCACTACGAGCCGCACTTCAGGGCGGACACTATCGATGGCTCTTGCGATGGCTTCTATTCCTCCCATCCCATCAGCTCCACCGACCAAAAGCACCGTAGGAATGTCGGGGGCAAGCCCCAGTTCCAACCTGGCCATTTCTTTGCTCTTCCGGGTTGAAAAAGCCAGGCTCACCGGCAGGCCGGTGATGCTGACTTTTTGATCTGGTATTCCGAAATGTAGCGCGCGCTGGCGAACGCTTTCCGTCGGGAGGAGGTAGTGATCGGCGTGACGTGAAAACCAGAGGTAGTGTGCGGTGCCCAGATCGGTGATCATGATGGAGAACAATGGCTTGGAATGAAGCCGCTGGATGTACTTTCCCAGGTTCCGGTTCAGCAGTGGATAGACGGAAACTACTATGTCAGCCGAGTGTTCCATCCACGCCTTGCGCAGCCTCCCACGGATTACCGGATTCCATCCCTCAGATATCACGCTGGCCTGGAGTCGTCCATCGGTCAGGGTGTAAAGCCATTTCCACACAGCGGCTTTTCCCTTGGTCAGCTTGGGGTAAATATCCGGGAAGCGGTTCATGGGGAAGGGAGCATAATCTCCCATTACATCGAGCAGTGAGACATTTGCACCAGGGTGGTAGACAGCGAAAGCTTCTTTCAGGGCCAGAGCCACGCTCCTATGGCCCCCGCCCGCGTTAGCGTACACAATAACAATGTTCATGATAATTCCCTTTTTAAGATTGGGTAGCTGCTCGCCTAGAGACGCCTGCAGGTTTATGCAGATTGTGATGGCTCTGGCCAGCCACGGATGGCTTTCGGAAACATATCCCTTCATACGCTGGCCTGGCCTTGTAGCCAGTGACCTGGCCCGAGCAGCTACTGCGATAAATAAGATGATAACCGGCCGGCGTGCAGGCGGTTGTCATTCCGCCGGCTCCCTAATTCTACTCCTGGAGCCCCGAGAAAGCCAATTTGCATCACCATACAATTCCCAAGGTAGAACTTCCCTTAGCCGCGGTTAACTACCGAGAGCGTTTTCACTATCGAGACGCAGGCCTGAAGCGCTATCCGCCCACCAGATGTGTGGTCGTTGGGGATGCTGCGGTCCTACCGGGCCTCCAGGATCTGCCTCGCCTCCTCCACTGCCAGGAATTTCCGCCATACGGCAATATGAGGTAAAATATGAATGCTTTGCCTGACGAAATTCTTCTGAGCACTTGCATTTTAAGGAGGGAGTAAAATGAGCGTCAAACTAACCTGGTACGGTCATGCCGCGTGGGGAATCGAGGCTGGCGGGTACAACCTCCTCATAGACCCGTTCTTCACCGATAACCCGGTAGCTACCGCCAAGGCCAATGAGGTGAAAGCGGACTTTATTCTGGTTTCCCATGGCCACAGCGACCATGTAGGCGATACGGTGGAGATAGCGGGTCGAACTGGAGCCACGGTGGTGGCAAATTTCGAGGTGGCCACATGGCTCGCCAACAAAGGTGTGAAGAACACCCACGCCATGCATATCGGTGGGGCCCATGACTTTCCTTTCGGACGTGTCAAACTCACTGTCGCCCATCACGGCTCTATGCTCCCCGATGGGAGCTATGGTGGCAACCCAGCAGGGTTCCTTCTGACTATCGAAGGGAAGAAGATATACTTCGCTGGCGACACAAGCTTGACCTATGACATGAAATGGCTCGCCGACGATGGTGTAGATGTGGCCTTGCTTCCCATCGGTGACAATTTCACCATGGGCCCTGAGGACGCTGTGAAAGCAGCCAGGTTGATCCAGCCCAAGGTGGTCATCCCGATGCATTACAACACATGGCCTGTGATCGAACAGAAAGCGGAGGATTTTTGCTCGATGCTCGGCAAGGAATGCGAGGCCAAGTGTGTGGTGCTGAAGCCTGGGGAAAGCTACGATCTTTAGCCCCTGTGCGCTTCAGTGGTCGATTCTGACCGCACTAGAAACGGCATGCGTTGTGCGGCGATTTTTCTGCTCGCGAGGCATGCCGTTTCCTTTTTCTCCCCGTGGCTGCTCAGGTGCTTTCTGGAAAATCCGGCTTTGAGTCGTGGACGTGCCGGCCGCTGCCCCATTGGAGCGATGGGTCTCTTCACTTCAACTCCGAGATAAACTCCCTCAGAGTCCGGTTGAAAGGCCCTGGCGCTTCCAGTGGGGTCAGATGCCCTGCCCCTGGAATTATCTCCAGTCGTGCATTCCGGATGTTCCTCGCCATTCTCATGGCATCCTCGGGTGGGGTGAGCTTGTCGTCCGCTCCTACTACTACCAGTGTGGGGACTTGTATACTGGGCAGGTCGGGAGTGGAATCTGGACGATCAGCCATCGCATGAAGAGCGCCGATAACACCTCCAGATGGCTGGCGCGTCATCATGTCGCGAACTTTCTCCACCAGCGATCGGTTGTTCTTGAGGGTATTGAGCGAGAAGAGTTTCGGAATCATGTCATCCGCTATCATCTTTACACCTCCCTGCCTCACTTTCTCAATTGCGTCCAGGCGCCCTTGTTTTCCATCCGGAGTATCTTCTGTGGGGCGGGTGTCCACCAGAACCAACCCCTTGAGCCTTTCTGGGAAAAGGCGATGGAAAGCAAAAGCGATGTACCCTCCCATGGAAAGGCCGACCAGGATAACCTGCTGTAAACTGAGCGCATCGAGCAGGTTTCTCAGGTCGGTGGCGTAGGCATCCATGCTGTAGCAGTCATACGGACGCGTGGGTACCGTGCTTTTGCCGAACCCCCGGAGGTCGGGAGCCAGTATCCGCTCATGGATACCAAGGCCTGTCAGCTGCTTTTCCCACATGGTGTGATCCATGGGGAATCCATGTACCAGGAGGAGAGGCATTCCCCCCGTGTCCTCGAAGAACAAGTCGATATCGTTTACAGAGATCAATTTGTCCATCTCTCCCTCCTTGTTTTGGTGCATAATAGCGAATCACACTTCAAAGCGCGCCTCGGCAGAGTTCTTCTCGTTAAGTGACTATATCACATGCTGCAACGGCAGACAAGGCGAAATATGGATTGGGAAAACGAAGTAATTCCTGGGGGCCCAAAGGGCCCCCAGGAATTAACCTGCCTTTCGGGAGGTTCTCGTCAACCCCTGGCAAGCCACAGCACAAGCCCTGTGTCGAGTGTGAGGGCTCCCAGGGGTGTTTCCGGGCCTTGATTTTCTTCGAAAGCCCTGGATTCTGTGGTGTACCTCGCCGGGGCGTGTGCTTCAGGTTGTTCGTATCCCCGATTTGACACCCTGTGGGGTTCTGTGGTACACTTTGGGGGGTGAAATAGTACACGTGTTCTATATATCCCAGGAAATATCCCAAGCGAATCGTGGGATATCCAAAGCGTGTGTGGACGTCTGGGGCGGGCGTAGTTTTCGCCCATCGGGCAGATTGCCTCGAAGTCGGGAGGTGAGTCATGAGACGACAATTGGAGATGCAAGCGGACAGGATCGAATCCGTTCTCGCCAGCCATCGAGTTCCGGCGCGGGTATGGGGAGGGTCTGTAACGCCCAGGACAGTCCGGTTCCAGCTCACCACTGCCATTGGCACGAAAGTCAGCAAAGTGGCTGGACTGGCTGAGGAGCTTGCCCTCGCCCTGGGGGCAAAAGCCGTTAGGGTGTATCGGAACGGCGGGGTCATTTCCGTGGAGGTGTCCCGCCCTGATTCCGAGCCGGTCATGCTGCTGGATTTGATGCGAAAACTCCCGCCGGTTCCACCTTTCTCTGCAGTGCTGGGGATAGACGAAGAGGGTGTGCCAATGCTGGTGCGGTTGAACAGCCCGGATGTCGCCCATATTCTGGTGGTAGGTAGGACGGGCAGCGGCAAGACTGTCATGGTACGGTCCATCCTTTTCAGTCTTGCGGCTTACAATCCGGCGTACAAACTTCAGATGGTGCTCATGGACCCGAAAGGGAAAGGGTTTGGGGGGGTGCATTTCCTGCCGCACCTGGCTATGCCGCCGGTCGAAACCCCTGAGGATGCCGCTGATGTTCTCGACCGCCTGGTGGATGAGATGGTGCGACGTGACGACGAAGGCATCTCCCTGCCCCGGCTGGTTATTGCGATAGACGAGCTGGCTGAGCTGACTATGAGCGCCGGGAAGCGGGTGATCTCTGCGTTGGAGCGTCTCACGCAGCGGGGACGCGAGGCAGGGGTTCATGTAATTGCCTCTACCCAGAAGCCAACTGCAGCGGTGCTCGGCAGCCTGGGGAAGGCGAATTTTCCTTTGCGCCTTGTGGGAGCTGTGGTCAGTCCGGAAGAGGCAAAAGTTGCGACCGGGCTGGCTGGTACCGGGGCGGAGAAACTTGGTGGGCAGGGGGATTTCCTGCTGGTGAACCGAGGGGAGACGATTCGGTTCCAAGGTGCTTACATCGGGCCGCGGGAAATCGAGGATGTCCTCAGGCTGGGTAGAAGAGGAAATCGAGCCGGGATCTTTCATGGGTGAGCTTCCGGACTCGTCGGCTCGCCGTGCAGTTCTTTCAGGAGGTGTCCAGATGACAAACAAAGTGATTACAGCAGGTGTTGCTACCTTTTTCGGCGTACTGAGCCTGGGCATAGTGGTAAAGCTGGGTGCAGAGACGCTGGCGGTTGTCGTGGGCGTGCTGTTGGGCGTGATGGGGATCGTCCCGCTGGGCTTGTTGATGCTGGCTGCTGCCAGCGCAGGCAAAGAGTCGTCTCGTAGCCAACAACCGCCGGTCGTGATTGTCGCTCCAGGCACGAACGCCCTGCCGCTAGGGAATCTCTACGATCCGTATCGTCAGATCCCGCAGCCGACTATGTTCCCAACTCCGCCTGGCTCCAGACAATTCCACCTGATCGGGGGCGCGGAGGGGGACGAAGATGCCCGCTGATGAAACCAGCAGGCACCGGTCGGGTTCCGCCCGGCAGCGGCGCTCCTCCGGGAAAACGAAATAATTGGTAGCGCCCAAAAGCAGTGGGATGAGTTCGCCCGGGCGAGGGAGCGAAGATTGCCTTTTGCCCTCACCTATCACCCCGCCACGGGCAAGGCTACGCCGCGGGCAATCGGCGAATCGTGTCGAGTCGGTACTTTTGAGCCGTTTCCATCGTTGAGCGCGCCAGCCGCGGTGGGTTTCGTAGGGCGAGCTAACAGCTCGCCCCCGGCGCGACATTCCCGAAGCTGCTTCTGCCGGTGAGAAAGTGGAACTCGCTTGAACCGGCCATCTGTGGGGTGGGTGACGGCCAAAAGCAGCGCCATCCCACCAGTTTGGAGCGCTACCGAGTAATTCCTGGGGACCCGTAGGGCCCTCAGGAATTAACCTGCCTTTCGGGAGGGTCCCGTCAACCCCTGGCAAGCCACAGCACAAACCCCGTATCGAATGTGACGGCTCCCGGGGGCGTTTTCGGGCCTTGATTTGCTTCGGAATCTCTCCCCCACCATCTCGCAGGCGGGAAGGGCTGGGGGGCGGGGGGGATTTAAGTGCCTGGGTCCCCGCCCCCTAACCCCTGCTCGATACAGTGGATATGACGGCGCGTGAAGCCCACAGATTCCGATTCTACAGGCTTTCCCGCACCATGTTCCGGAGCACAGTGTGGAGGATGCCGCCGTTGCGGTAGTATTCTACTTCCACGGGGGTGTCCAGACGGACGGTGACCTGGAAGGTCTTCTCGCTTCCATCCTCTCCGCGGCAATGGACAGTTAGTCTCTGGAGTGGCTTCAGGTCATCGCCCAGCCCTTCGATATCGTAAACCTCTTTGCCGGTCAGGCCCAGGGATTTCCAGCTGTCCCCCTCCTGGAACTGGAGAGGCAGGACTCCCATGCCCACCAGGTTACTCCGGTGGATTCG
>WFSD01000151.1 GCA_015486235.1 Anaerolineae bacterium | reverse complement strand
GGCCTTCTTCGTCTATGTAGCCCAGGCCAGCCTCCGGCTGGAGGAAGGCATGCTCGACCACTGGCGTCCGAAACTCACCCTCGACCACCACATCCGCTCGAGAGAAGGCATCGTCTACATTCCCGTACCTGACTTTCACCTCTTTGAGGACATTGCTTCCCCGTTCCTCGTACACCAGCGGCGCATCGGGGGCCAGGGCGGATTCCATATCGCCCACCACTGGCAATGGTTCGTAATCCACGTGAACCAGCGCCCTGCCTTTCTCCGCCGCTTCTTCTGTCTCAGCTACCACCAGTGCCACGGGATCCCCAATCCAGCGGGTCTTGCTCCCCTCCGCTACGAAGACCTCCTGATCCATCTCGTAGATGCCGAACTCGTTGACCGGCACGTCCTTGTAGGTGAGTACCCTTACCACGCCCGGCACCGCCTCGGCTTCGCTGGCGTCTATCTTCAGAACTTTCGCATGGGGATATTCCGGCCACACGGTCTTGGCGAAAAGCATTCCCGGCATCTCGAAATCCTGAGGATACCGCATCTCGCCCCGGACTTTGGCTGGGCCATCGAGTTTGGGCACACTGGTTCCTACGAATCTGGTACTCATCTTCACCTCCCACCGGTCCTGCCAGACATCTTGGCGGCTGCAGCTTCCACCGCTTCGACGATCTGGTAATACCCTGTGCAGCGGCAAAGGTTCCCGGCTAGCGCCTGTTTGATCAGCTCCTCGTTTGGGCTGTCGTACATGTCGAGGAGGGCTTTGGCGGACATGATGAATCCCGACGTGCAGTAGCCACACTGAGTGCCTGCATGGGTGACAAAAGCCTCCTGCAGTGGATGGAGCTCGTCGCCGTGACTCAGCCCTTCCACCGTTTCGACGACACGCCCGTGAGCCTGAGGTGCCGGGACCAGGCACGATGTGACTGCCCTGCCATCCAGCAGGACGGTGCATGCGCCGCACTCTCCCGCGCTGCATGCATCCCTGACCCCCAGCAGACCAATCCCACGCAAGGCATAGAGGAGGTTTTTCCCTCGCACGCCAATCAGGGTGGTTTTCATGCCATTGACCGTAAGTCCGATCCGATCACCGCCAGCAATTTCTTTTTCGGTTGGCGCTGGCACGAAAGTGAATCCTGGCCTGTTCAGGGGCGGCATGAGCGCCGGTTTTTCCCCTCTGGCGATCTTCTCCAGACCGCGGCGCACCAGGACGCCAACCATGTGCCTTCGGTAATCGGCGGTTCCCCGAATGTCGTCTATCGGCCTGGATGCCGCCATCGCCAGATCCGCTGCTTTTTCCATCCGACTTGGCGTGAGGGGGTGACCGACCAGGGCTCGTTCCGCCTCAGTGGCCCGGAAAACCGTCGGAGCGACCGCACCCAGGCTTATCCTGGCGTCGGCAACCATGCCGTCTTGAATGTCGAGCAGAAGAGCAGCGTTGACGACGGAGATGGCATGGGCCCGGCGCAGGCCGTGTTTCATGAAAACGCCAACGCTCGACTGGGGCTGAGGCGATACCAGCATTGCTTCGATGATCTCGTCTTTCTCCATCACCGTCTGGCGAACCCAGGTAAAGAACTCAGTAATCGGCACACGCCTGCGGCCGCGGCGCCCGGCCAGGACGACTTCGGCGCCCAGGGACATGAGGGCTGGGATGCTATCACCCGCGGGCGAAGCCGTCGCCAGGTTGCCTCCCAGGGTTCCCAGATTCCGGATCTGGACCGAACCGATCTCCTGGGCAGCCTGGACCAGCAGTGGGGCTTTCTCCCTCAGCAGTGGCGACTCGATGATGCGGGCATAGCTCACTGCCGCACCGATCCAGATTTCGTCACCTTGTTCCTCGATTTTCTGGAGGGACGGGATTCTGGATACGTCAACCAGGGTCGTCACTTCATTTTGTCCGTTGCGCATGGCGACCGAGAGATCCGTACCGCCCGCAACGATGCGTGCCGCTGCCCCTAGCCTGGCGGCAGCGGCACTGGCCTCCTCTGGAGAGGTAGCGAAGAGGTAGTCTTGCCACATAGGCATGTCTCCTTGCAGAAAATGGTTGTACCTGAAAATTCTGTGAAAAACATTATAGCATAACGGCCTGTGCAGCACACAATGTGAAGCGGCGGGGTCTGACGCAGAGCCAGGGTCCAAGAGTGCCGATTTCGGGCACGGATTTTCAGGATGGAATATCCTTTGCATTGGAATGACCATCGGATGAATCCTGTTCTTGGGGTGGGGTGACCGCTCGCCCTGCAACTTAAGCGGCTTCTGCCAAAACTTTGGAAAGCACTGCGACCAAAGCGCCCATCGCTATGTTCCAATCCTCAGTCCCTGTCTGGAGGCACCGCTCTCCGCAGACGTTTGATCTGGCTCCGGCGGCGTTTGCTCTCCAGCCTGGCGAGTTTCGCCGACGATGGAGGTCTGGTTGGGCGTCGGCGTTTTCTGGAACGTAGCGATGCCTGCAGCAACCTGCGGAAGCGCTCGACGACCTCGACACGGTTGCGCCACTGGCTTCTGGAAGATTCCGCTGCCAGGTGCAGGACGCCATCCGAGTCTATGTGCGACTTTAGCCGTGCCATGATCTGCTCTCTCTGCCGTTCTGTGAGGCTTGGGGAATGGGCAACATCGAAACGGAGTTCTACCCTCGTGGCAGATCGGTTCACGTGCTGGCCTCCCGGTCCACTGCTGCGGGAAAAGTGAAAGCTGAGCTCGCCCTCGGGTATTTCCAGATATGATGTTATTTGGATCGTCTGTCTGCGTCTCATGAATCTACCGGATATATTTTTCAGAGGGATATCTTGGCGATCAGCCCCTTTTCTTTGGAAGATCGTACCCAAACCAACGGAGGGCGTTCTCGTCCTTGCGCCAGCGCGGGCGCACTTTCACCCACAGTTCCAGGTACACTTTCCGGCCTGTGTTTGACTCCAGCTCCTTTCTGGCAGCCTGTCCTATCCGCTTCAACATCCTCCCGCCTTTGCCGAGCACTATCCCTTTCTGGCTGTCTCGCTCCACATAGATCGTGGCAGAAATATAGAGCAGGCCGGAAGGTCGCTCTTTGTACTCGTCCACTACGACGGCCACAGCATGGGGCACTTCCTGACGGAGAAACACGAGCGCTTTCTCACGAATGGTCTCCGCAGCGATGAAACGCTCCTGGGCATCGGTGACCTGATCGGGCGGGTAGAAGCGAGGCCCTCGAGGGAGTAGCTCTCGGAGCGTTGAGAGCATTTCCTCCAGATTGTCGCCGCGCGTGGCGGATATCTCGATCCATGATGCCCCTGGAGCCAGTTGGCGGAACATTGCTTCCCGATCCTTCACCTCGCTTGAAGAAGCCATGTCCACTTTGTTGCCCGCAAGAATAATCGGGGCGTTCCTTTCCAGTCTGTTTAGCCGTTGCGAAATGAGGATATCCTCGTCGTGCGGCGGGCTGGAAATGTCTACCAGCCACAGCACCACATCCACATCTTTCAGCGCGCTGAGTGCCGTTTCCACCATGTACTCTCCCAGCTTGTGCAGCGGCTTGTGGATGCCGGGCGTATCCACGAAAACGATCTGGCTGTCTGGCCTAGTCAGGATGCCGAGCATTGTCGTGCGGGTCGTCTGCGGCTTCGAGCTGACGATAGCGATTTTCTGGCCCAGGATACGGTTCATCAGGGTCGACTTGCCCACATTCGGTCGCCCGATGAGCGCCACGAATCCGGACCGGTGATTTTCGGGCACTTTCCACCAGTTCCCGCCACGGTTGGGGGTTCCTTCATGCTCGGTCACGTTGGCTCCTCCGTAGTATTTTCCCAGGGGCGATCTGCTGGACCGCCCTTACTCACGCTACCGTCGGGACAAAATTTGCTAAGTTCCAACAGAAATCTGCGGGAATCAGAGCGTCATTGGCGTCCTGCTCCATGGGAGAGGGAGGTTGGAAGTGGGTGAGGGCAAAAGGGCAGCAAAGGCAGGCAAAGACAGTCCTTCCGTGGTCGCTCGGTGCGACTCGTGATTGCTATTTTCGGAGCAGAGCTTTTGCACGCTGGAGGAAGACGGACAGCCATGGCCTCTTTCTTCTCCGCATTTGTTCCAGGTACTCCTTCGCGATCCTGTATCCGGCTGGTATGAGTTCGGGGCTGTGACGGAAATCCCATGTCTCGACAGGCGGCTCCACACGCAACCATATCCGATGCACTGGCACCCCGTACGCCTCCGAGAGAGCCATCTCTAGTTCGATCTGTCGTTTTTCTACAGCGTTGAAGACTCTGCTTAGGAAAGGTCCAAACCCGCGGCTCTTTGGGTCTAACGCTTTCGGTTCCGAGATATCCAGGGCGAATATCTCAGTAGCACCCCTCGAGATGGCAACCTGGATCGGGAGATTGCTCACAAGGCCACCGTCCATCAGCATCTCCCCTTCCGTTACAATCGGTGGCATCCATGGTGGGAGGGTGGAAGACGCCCACACCCCGTCCAGCACTTTCTCTTCAGGGTCTGTACCATAAACCCGCAAGCTGCCTCTGAGAAGATCGGTTGCCACTACGTAGAGCTCCACCTTCTTGATATCGCCAAAACGAATCTCAGGGTCTGGCATGTACCTGGACAGCAATTCCCTCGCTTTGTAGTCAGGATGATAGTGAAACCGGCTGTTCAGTATCCGAAAGGCGACCCGCAAAAGGTTGTGAGGCAGCAAATTAATATTGCGAACTTCTTCCCATATTTCCTCCAGACGTTCCAATTGGATTTCTGGAGGTCCCATGGCGAAGAATGCGGAATTCGCCGCGCCTATGGATGTGCCGACGAGCATTTTGGGCCTGAAGCCCTCCTCGATCAGCGCTTTCATGGCGCCAACCTGCAGCGCTCCTCTGCCCCCGCCACCGCTCAGGACAAACGCCAGTCTCTTCTCCCCCATTGCGATTTTCCACTCCTACCTTCCTTATGGTGGCAAGCAAACGGAAACCTGATTTTCTGGCCGAAAGTTGCGTAGAACCATACACAATATTACCACATACTGAGCGATTGGGGAACTCAGGCTCCATCTCATAACTCAGCGTCTGCTGTTCGTGTGC
>WFSD01000150.1 GCA_015486235.1 Anaerolineae bacterium | reverse complement strand
GTTTGCTGACTGGTCCGCGAGATTGAAAAAGGAGGCGTGATCATGGGTAGGAAAACTTCAGGCCCGCGGGTGGTGCATCCACCCCGGGGCACGAAATTGCATTGCAAGGGGTGGCAGCAGGAAGCTGCCTATCGGATGATCCAGCACAACCTGGATCCGGAAGTGGCGGGGGATCCCGCAAACCTGATCGTGTACGGTGGGCGGGGAAAAGCTGCCCGCAATTGGGAATCGTTCGACGCCATCCTCCGCACCCTGGAGGAGCTGGAGAACGACGAGACGCTGCTGATCCAGTCCGGCAAGCCGGTGGCTGTCTTCAAGACCCATCCGGACGCTCCGCGGGTGCTCATCGCCAACTCCAACCTGGTGCCGAAATGGGCCACCTGGGAGGTCTTCGACGAACTGGAGCGGAAAGGGCTGATCATGTACGGCCAGATGACCGCCGGTTCCTGGATCTACATCGGAACCCAGGGCATTCTCCAGGGCACCTATGAGACCCTGGGCGCGGCGGCCAGCAAGGAAGGGTGGCCCGGCCTGAAAGGGAAATTCGTCCTGACGGCAGGCCTCGGCGAGATGGGAGGCGCTCAGCCGCTGGCCATTTCGATGAACGATGGGGTGGGGCTCATCGTGGAGGTGGACCCGCGTCGGGCCCAGCGCCGCCTGGACACCCGTTACGTGGACGAGGTGGTGACGGACCTGGACGAGGCGCTCCGGAAGGTGGAAGAGCACGTGTCCAAAGGGGAGGGCTGGTCCATCGGGCTCATCGGCAACGCCGCCGACGTTTACCCGGAACTGGTGCGCCGGGGAGTCACGCCGGATGTGGTGACGGATCAGACGCCGGCTCACGACCCGATTATGTACGTGCCGCGGGGCGTCAGCGCGGAGGAAGCGGAGGAGATGCGCAAGACGGATCGCGAGCGCTACATCCAGATGGCGAAAGAGTCCATGGTGGTCCACGTCCAGGCCATCCTGGAGATGCAGAAACGGGGTGCAGTGGCGTTCGACTACGGCAACAACCTGCGCCAGCAGGCATACGACATGGGGGTGAAGGACGCTTTCAACTACCCCGGATTCGTGCCCGCCTACATCCGCCCCCTGTTCTGCGAGGGGAAAGGCCCGTTCCGGTGGGTAGCCCTCTCCGGCAATCCGGAGGACATCTACGTCACAGATCGGATCATCACGGAGCTCTTCCCGGAGGACGAGCACCTGGTGCGCTGGATCAAGATGGCGGAGAAGCGGGTGGCGTGGCAGGGGCTCCCCTCCCGGATCTGCTGGCTGGGCTACGGTGATCGGGCAAAGGCAGGTTTGGCGTTCAACGATGCGGTGGCGCGGGGTGATATCGAAGCCCCTATCGTCATCGGGCGTGATCACCTGGACGCCGGTTCTGTGGCATCCCCCAACCGGGAGACTGAGTCGATGAAAGATGGTTCCGACGCCATCGCCGACTGGCCGGTGCTGAACGCCCTGCTGAACGCAGTTGCCGGGGCTACCTGGGTGAGCTATCATCACGGTGGCGGCGTTGGGATGGGGTACAGCCTGCACGCTGGCATGGTGGTGCTGGCCGACGGCACGCCGGAAGCAGCGAAACGGCTGCAGCGCGTCCTCACCACTGACCCAGGGCTGGGCGTCGTCCGTCACGCTGACGCGGGGTATGAGTCGGCCATCGAGTTCGCCAGGGAGCACGGGATCAAGATGCCGATGCTGGGGTAAAAAGCGGCGAGTCAGTACCCGCTTCTCCAAGTGCGGGGAGTTGGGAAGTCGCTGCACCTGTGAGTCGAGCCATACCATATCCAGCGGATGAAGTTAGCCGCGAGGAGCACGGAAACCTCCTGCAGGAAGATGTCAGGGATAGAGTCCTTGCCGGTATGGAGGCGTTCCAAGGCTATGTCCACAGGGTAAGGGCACCGGGAAAAACGCTGGACCATCCTGCTACCCCAGTATTGGCTCCCGCCTCTACCCAGTAGGTTCCTTCGCCCACTTTCTTGCGGAGGGCATCGACCAGCTGATGGTCGTGAGGCTTGGTATATCTTGTATCCCGTCTCGATAAGCATATCGACTTCCTGCCATGTCAGGGCTTTCGAAGCAAATCGAAGGCCCAGAATCGCTTCAGGGGCATTTTTCGACGCTTCTGAAGCGATCCGTTACTTGCCGTTGGGGTTGATGTGGAGCGATAACGGTTCTGGGGATTCCTGGGGGCCCGTAGGGCCCCCAGGAATTACTTCGTTTTCCCCATCGGGTGTTGACGTTGCAAAAAATTAAGAAGGATTGTAGAATTGCTTGTCCATGCTACGCTGCAACTTGCGGCATAGTCTGCGGAGGAGGTCTACAAAACCAAGAGCGATTCCATGACCGAGAGAAAGGGGCGTGGGCCGTATATAAGCCTTGTACGCTCATCGTACCGGCGGTCCCCTCCCCCCAACTCAGCGTAACCGCGCAGACGCAATTCGATGGATCAGGTGTGTGAATCTCATCCGAGGTATGGGGGAAAGACAACTAATGGAGAAAAAGACTTTCGAGGTGCTGTTGATAAGCGAGGATGATGCTCTCCGTCGTTCTGTGGAGATGGTCCTGAGAAAATCTGGGCGCCCCTGGGTCCTCACGCATACGGACAGCAAGATCAGAGCCGAAAAGATGCTCGGTAGCGGGAAATTTGACGGCATTTTGGTAGACATGGGAGTTTTTGGTTTCAGAGGGAGCGATGCCGTCAAGTGGATCAGGGAGCACGAGGCTGATACACCCATCGTTGTCCTTAGTGGTGCAGACTGGAAGAGTTTCGTTCACGAGCCCATTACGGAAGGTGCTCTGGAATATCTCCCCAAGAGCCATCTCGGCAGCATTCCGGTGGTGTTGGAGGATGGCATACGCAGGCGCGAGGTAGAAGCGGAGAGAGAGCGGGTGGAGAACCTCCTGGCTGGCTTGTACGATGTAGCTGTGGAAATACTCCGACATAAAGACGAGGGAACCTTGCTGGCAGCAGCAAAAGAGGCAGCGCGT
Organism: Anaerolineae bacterium; assembly: GCA_015486235.1. GTDB lineage: Bacteria > Chloroflexota > Anaerolineae > S016-19 > S016-19 > S016-19. Next base: position 704 of record WFSD01000150.1, on the reverse strand, counting down.
TTCCTGAAATGCGATGAGAGCTATCTCTACATTTGGTCCCCGGAAAGTGGGAGGCTGGTCATTAGAGGTTCTTACGGCATGGATCCGAAACGCGCAGGTGCAGATCTCCTGCCAGGCGAAGGGCTGGCAGGCAGAGTATTCCAGAGTGGCGAGCCGATGAGTGTGGGGGACTACCCTTCATGGGAAGGTCGGCCGAAGAATTACGAACAGGAGGGGTTCGCTTCGGTGATGGGTGTGCCGATAAGGTCCGAAGAGAATAAAGTCTTGGGGGTGCTGGAGGTGGTAAGCCGCCAAAAGCGTGAATTCTCCCAGGCAGAGATGCACGCGCTGGAGCTGGTAGCGCGGATATTCTCCGTAGGATCGAGCAACGTGATGGCCACCAGGCGTTGGCAGGAACAGGTGGAAACATTCCGTAAAGCTTCGGAGGAAATTCCCAATATCCTGATGGAGCTAGACCCTGCTGCCATGTTGGAGAGGCTAGCATTGGCCACCGGGTCTCTCTTACACGCCGATAAAGTAGGGGTGATGTTGAAAAGTGAGGGTCATGACCTGAAGTGGTTGTATACAAAGGGGCTCTCGGAAAAGTATAAGGGTTTTGTGGAAAAGAACTACACTCTCCTTCCAGGGAGAGAAGTCTTGAAAGGCTCTATCGTGATGGTGGCAGATGCACAGGATGAGTCTATACACCCTCTTGCACGCAGGGC
>WFSD01000149.1 GCA_015486235.1 Anaerolineae bacterium | reverse complement strand
TACATCAGTTTCCACTCTGCTTCATGGATCATGAGGGAAAGCGTGTTGTTCAAATCGCCATTCATACGTCCTTTCTCGGTAGCGTGGATGGTAGCGAGCATGGGAACTTTGTAGTTGTGTTTCAGAGCGATACCCATGAAGGAGGAAAGCCAGTCGTGAACATGGATTATGTCGACCCCATCCCATTCATCCCATTTCTTCTGGACAAATTCCGCCATCCGGAGGTTTGCCGACCATACGTTGGAATAGAAGTCGTCGCTCTCTATGCTAATCGGGACCCGGTAGACGTGCAAGTTTGTGTGGTGCTCCTCGATATCTCCTCCGGAGATGCCCGGCGTTACCAATAAAACCTCAATTCCCGATTGCGTGAGAGCTTTGACCAGTTCCACGACATGTCGTCCCATTCCTCCGACGATGTGTGGGGGGTACTCCCACGAAAGCACCAAAACTCTCATAGCGTTTGCTCCGACGATGAACCGTGTAAACCATCCGTTTTCTGGCATGCTCGAAAAAGTGGGCTCTTGACAAACCAGGAACAGGAACGGTTCAGGGATTGGTTAGCACTCTCGATCCAGATGGCAATCAGGCCAGTTCCGGAAAAGCTCAGGTCGGCTGATGACAGTGGGTATTGTAGCCGCTTTCTGCCCTCACCTTTCGCCCCAGCCGCCATCGGCGACTTGCGATGTACCCCCCTTCTCCCATGGATGAGGGATGCAACGGAACTGCGCCCCGGGGGCGGATGAAGACAGAACACGCGCACAACTACGCCACCGGACTCCCCGACTGCTCAGCAGGCTGGTATCATGCCGTTTTGGTCGCGACCAACCCACTCAGCGGACTGCTCAAGAGAGTAGAATTGTGCCCGGTCGGGAATTGGCCGTCTTGCCAAGAGTCCGATGCCTGATCCGAGGGTGATTATGTCAAAGCGACCACAGGGTGGACGAGACTTCTGGGGATCAGGCGGAGATGTTTGGAATGGTGGCTTAGCCGCTACCACCCGAACATCTCCTTTTTTCCCCTTTCTCCCCCGGCATTGGGAGAGAAAGGGGGCTTAACCGCCACGCAAGATGCGGCTATTCGCGCCATGCAGCATGTGCCCACAGGACCCTCAGGCCCAGAGATGGCACGGGGTCACACGGGAAAGTTTGCCTTCAGCTCATTTGACGAACTTGTCCATGTTCCCGATAATCGCTGTGGCGAACTCGGAAGTCTTGACTTTCTTGGCGCCTTCCATCTGGCGGGCGAAGTCATAGGTTACGATTTTCTGCTTTACGGTCTCTGTGTAAGCATCCTGGATCAGCTTGGCAGCCTCCCACCACTCCATGTACTCCAGCATCATGACGCCGGAGAAGAGCAGAGAACCGGGGTTGACTTTGTCCATGTTGGTGTATTTCGGTGCTGTGCCGTGGGTTGCCTCGAAAAGCGCGAGATAATCGCCGATGTTCGATCCAGGGGCAATGCCAACGCCACCGACTTGAGCCGCCACCGCATCGGAGAGATAATCGCCGTCCAGATTCGGGGTGGCGATCACATCGTATTCCGCCGGGCGTAGCAGCATCTGCTGAAAAGTGATGTCAGCAATCCGGTCTTTGATGACAACCTTACCCTCTGGTTGCTTACCGTCGTACTTGTCCCAAAGTTCCTTCTCCGTGATGGTAACATCGCCGAAGTCGTCTTTCGCGACCTCATAACCCCAGTTCCGGAAAGCGCCCTCCGTGTACTTCATGATATTGCCCTTGTGCATCAGGGTGACGCTCCGCAGCTTCCGGTCGATGGCATATTGGATCGCCTTGCGAACCAGGCGCTTGGTGCCGAACTCGCTGATCGGCTTGATGCCGAGGCCGGAGTCGGGGCGGATATCGGCACCGAGCTCCTTGGTCAGGAAATCGTAGAGTTTTTTGTGCTCAGGAGTGCCGAGCTGGTATTCGATGCCAGCATACACATCCTCGGTGTTTTCACGGAAGATAACGATGTCCACGAGCTCTGGATGCTTCAAGACGCTGGGAACGCCTTCATACCATCGCACTGGGCGGACACATGCATAGAGGTCGAGCTCTTTCCGGAGAGTCACATTCAGACTGCGGAAGCCACCGCCAATGGGTGTGGTCAGGGGGCCCTTGATCCCAATGATGAACTCGCGCATGGCATCGAAAGTCTCGGAAGGCATGTAAGAGCCGTAAATGCCGTTGGCTTTCTCGCCAGCATAGACCTCCATCCACACAATCTTTCGCTTGCCATGGTACGCTTTTTCGATAGCGGCGTTCCAGATCCGCAAGCTGGCACGCATGATGTCAGGGCCAATGCCGTCTCCCTCGATGAATGGAATGACAGGGTTGTCCGGGACGACCAGTTTCCCGTCCTGGATGGTGATTTTCTCTCCCTCTGTCGGTACTTTGATGTGCTGGTAAGCCATAAGATTCCTCCTTAGGTTTTTGCTGATATCTCGCTGGGGGATCGTGCCCCCTACTTCACCGGCATACGTGCGTTCGACCTGCCAGGTGAGCTCGATGTTTTACAGCGGTAGCAGTCCTGCCTGCTCTCTGACCGCAGGGTTCCTGATGTCCAGAATCGCACCATTGACACTGGCCCCCTCTGGCCCGGCGAGCCATGCGATGAGCCTTGCTGGCTCCTCCGGGGGCAGGAGTCTATCCTCCTCGTAAAGTTTGCGAAATAGATCAGACTGTTCCAGATCCCACCTCTCCGGCGGCGTGTTCCTGAGCTCTTCCTGCATTCTCGTCGCAACCACGCCGGGGTAGACTACGTTCACCAGGATGTTGAAATCTGCCACCTCCAGCGCCAGGACGCGAGAAAACTGATCCACTCCTGCCTTGCTGGCAGAGTAGGCAGACCATCCGCGGCGTGGGTGGACGGACGCCCCGGAAGAAACGTTGATGATGTGCCCATACTGCTGAGAGACCATGAAAGGAAGGACACTTTGCGTCACGTTGAAGACGCCGATAAGGTCTATCTCGATGGTGCGGGTCCATTCGCTGGGGTCGACCCGGCGGACATGCTCAATGGGGCCAAGTATGGCGGCGTTGTTCACGAGGATCTCCACATGGCCGAAGTTCTCCCGGACTTTTTCCGCCATCGCGGACACCTGAGTGATATCGGATACGTCGGCCGGCACGGCAAGGACTTTGCTCCCAAGGGCCCTGATCTCATCGGCTACCGCTTCCAGGGCATCGCCCGAACGCGCCACCAGGACGACATCAGCTCCCCTATGTGCAAGCTCCAGGGCTGTAGCCCTGCCGATGCCCATGCTGGCGCCGGTCACCACAGCCACCTGTCCTTTCAATTCTTCCCCGAACTGACCCATTTAACGTCCCCCGCTGTTTTCATCCGGGCGAAACGTCTTCAGGATACACCTGGGTACCGTCCAGCTCCCAGAGCTTGATAGCCTGGGACGGGCACCGCTCGGCTGCAAGGAGCAAAGTCTGGCGGTCGGCGGCGGATGCGTCCACCACTACGGACATTCCTTCCTCATCCAATGAGAAAACCCCAGGGGCTAACTTGATGCAGTCGCCGGAACCTACACATGCCCCACGGTCTACAGCTATGCGCAATGTTGCTACCTTACCTGGAGGGGCGGTTGTGAAACCTGGCAGCCCATCATCCTGTGGTTCGAGGCCAGTCATGGCAGTCCTTTTCCACAGTTCTTCATCAGAGCCTTTGCCGAAAATCTTCCCGAACAAACCCATTCTTTCTGTTCCTCGCGATAGAACCTGTTGCTTGCGCGGCTCTCAGGTCAACCCCGCGGAGATCGGGCAATGAATGTGTTGCTTCGCTTGCCGGTTGTCATTATATCTTAGGGAAGATAGGCGGTCAACAAATCTGAGGGCAAAACGACACCCGTAGGGGGAATCATCCAACTTTCATCTGCATCGATCCCATCCCAAACAATAGACTCAGTGGAAACAATGGCCGCGGGGATGGGGCAGTGCTTTCTCCGAGGGTGGAGGAAAGGGAAATGCATATTTTGTGTGGTGGCACAGCTACCGCACAAAATATGCCACTCACTTCTTCCTCACCACCACAATGTTCTTGCCTTCGTGCCCGTATCCTGTATTTCCTATAAAGTCTAATAGATTGGAGTTTTGACAATCGGGTTGCCCTGCCGGGCTGAGTTTTTCGCCTTGAAGGCAGAAAAAGAAGGGGTGGTACACCTTGTGGCCAGGTGAAACACGGCCAGAAGATGTACCATTTCTTCCCAGTCATGTGCCAGGCGTGAAGCCCCAGAAAGCTCCATTTTTTCAAAAGTCCAACATCCCAAACAATGGTAGTGTTTCTCCACAATTGGGATAAATCTGGCAGGCATCGATGAAGTCTCACTTGAGGCTCCGATGCCTTCTATCATCCCGCATTCAGGAGTGCAGAGACGCGCCTCCCTGGCGCGGCACGAGAGAATCGGACC